>JANYDY010000017.1 GCA_025363435.1 Betaproteobacteria bacterium | reverse complement strand
GTCAAACTCGCGGAATTCCAGGTTGTGTGAATGCACGTAGGTGCCGGCGGCAATATCAGCAGAGGCGAAGCCGATGGTCACCGCGTATTTCAGGATGGGCTCGCCTTTTTTGATCGCGCGCGAGGCGATCTTGTGCCCGGCGGGAACCTGGCTCTTGGAAGTCAGACCGTCGTCGAGCTTGGCGCCGAGCGCAATGTCGCGCCGCGCGATCAGCACGTTATCGTCTTGGTGCAAGCGTATCACCGGCCCCGAAGCGGGTTTATCGGTATTGATGTGTATAACGCCGTCGTTCATTGCATCTCCCATGCGCGCGTTTGCGCCAAATTAGTACTGCCGCGGCACCACCCATAACGGGCCGTAATCGAAGGGGCCGAGCCCGCCTATTCTACAGATCAATGCCCTCGCGCCGGTTCCCGTCGCAACCGGCCGCACTCGCGCCTCGCGTCGCACGCCGGTTATTTCTTCGGTTTGGGCATGGAACAATCCGGTTCACCGCGAAACGGAAAATCGAACCCGGCTCCTTTCTTCGCCTTTCTTCGATTGCCGAAAAGCACGAAATGCCGCGCTGAAAAAGCGGACAATAGCGGCTGAATTATTACGGACGCTAGCGCAAATTCCCATGGAAATTAAAGTCAACTTTCTCGACAAGCTTCGTCTTGAAGCGAAGTTCGATGACTTCACGGTGGTGGCCGATCAACCGATCCGCTACAAGGGCGATGGTTCGGCGCCCGGGCCGTTCGATTATTTTCTGGCGTCGTCGGCGCAGTGTGCGGCTTATTTTGTGAAGTTGTACTGCGTTACGCGCAATATTCCCACCGATAACATCCGGCTGTCGCAGAACAATATCGTCGACCCGGCAAATCGCTACAAGCAGATTTTCAAGATACAGGTCGAATTGCCGGCGGAACTCTCCGCCAAAGACCGCCAGGGCATTTTGCGCGCCATCGACCGTTGCACCGTGAAAAAGGTGGTGCAGGCCGGGCCCGAGTTTGTGATCGAAGAAGTGGAAAATCTCGATGCTGACGCCCAGGCTTTGCTGGTTCCGGGTCGGAGTACAAGCGCAGCTTCGGAAGCGAGCACTTATATTGCCGGCAAGGATCTGCCGCTCGAGCAAACCATCGCCAATATGTCGGGCGCGCTGGCGGGCCTCGGCATGAAGATTGAAATCGCCTCGTGGCGCAATATTGTTCCCAATGTATGGTCGCTGCATATCCGCGATGCACACTCCCCGATGTGTTTTACCAATGGCAAGGGCGCGACCAAGGAAAGCGCGTTGGCATCGGCGCTGGGCGAGTTTATCGAACGGCTGAGCTGCAATCATTTCTACAACGATCAGTTCTGGGGCGAAGAGATCGCCAACGCGGCGTTCGTGCATTATCCGGACGAGCGCTGGTTCAAACCCGGTCGCAAGGATGCGCTGCCGGCCGGCCTGCTCGATGAATACTGCCTTCAGATTTACAACGCCGACGACGAATTGCGCGCTTCGCATCTCTACGACACCAACTCCGGCAACACCAAGCGCGGCATCTGCGCGCTGCCGTATGTGCGCCGCTCGGACGGCAAGGTGGTGTACTTCCCGACCAACCTGATCGACAACCTGTTTCTCAGCAACGGCATGAGCGCCGGCAACACGCTGGCCGAGGCGCAGGTGCAATGCCTGTCTGAAATCCTCGAGCGGGCAGTCAAACGTGAAATCATCGAAGGTGAAATCACGCTCCCCGATGTGCCGCAGGAAGTGCTGGCGAAATACCCCGGCATTCTGGCCGGCATTCAGGGGCTGGAGGAGCAAGGCTTTCCGGTGCTGGTGAAGGATGCGTCGCTGGGCGGGAAGTATCCGGTAATGTGCGTCACCCTGATGAACCCGCGTACCGGCGGCGTGTTTGCCTCGTTCGGCGCGCACCCGAGTTTTCAGGTGGCGCTGGAACGCAGTCTGACCGAGTTGCTGCAAGGCCGCAGTTTTGAAGGCCTCAACGATTTACCGCGGCCCACCTTTGAGAGTAACGCGGTGACCGAGCCGAATAACTTTGTCGAGCACTTCATCGATTCCAGCGGCATCGTGTCGTGGCGCTTTTTCAGTGCCAAAGCCGATTTCGATTTTATCGATTGGGATTTTTCCGGTCAGGGCAAAAACGCCAATACCGAAGAAGCCGCGACCCTGTTCGGCATACTCGAAGCCATGGGCAAAGAAGTGTATATGGCGGTGTATGACGACCTGGGCGCCACCGCCTGCCGCATTCTGGTGCCG
>JANYDY010000100.1 GCA_025363435.1 Betaproteobacteria bacterium | reverse complement strand
GCCGCCAAGACTGCTGAACATCACCGGCACGTCGCCGGCAAGCAGCGCATTGAAGGCCGGCGCCGCGCCTTTGTAAGGGATGTGCGTCATCTCGATGCCGGCCATCGATTTGAACAGCTCGGCCGACAGATGATTGGCGGTGCCGATACCGCTCGAGCCGTACTGTATTTTCTGCGGCGACGATTTGGCCAGCGCGATGAATTCCAGCACGGTGGTTGCGGGCAGCGAGGTGCGCACCGACAACGCGTACTGCGAATACACCATGTTCACGACAGGCGCAAAGTCGCGCAGGATGTTGTAGCGGAGATCGCTGAACAGCGCCGGATTGACTACGTGTGTTGGCGTGATCACCAGCAGCGTGTAACCGTCGGGCAGCGCGCGCGCCAGCAATTCGCCGGCGATATTGCCGCCGGCACTCGGCCGGTTGTCGACAACAAAGGACTGGCCGAATACGTCGGAGAGCTTCTGCGTCATGATGCGGCCGATGGTATCGGTGCCGCCGCCGGGGGCGAGGCCGACAATCACGCGCACCGGGCGATCGGGATAGGCCGCCTGTGCTGTACAAGCGGCGGTAAAAACGGCGGCGGCCACCAATCCTGCGACAATTTTCATGCGCGAAATCCTCCCCCGGTATCGTTGCGCGCTTTGCTGTCTGCGCGCGACGTATTATTTTCCCTGAAACTTCGGCTTGCGCTTCTCAATGAAGGCAGCCATGCCTTCCTTCTGATCTTGTGACGAGAACATCAACTGAATGGCTTTGGCTTCGAGGCGCAGCCCTTCTTCGAGCGAACCATCCTCACCGGCCAGAATGATTTCCTTGATCTGCTGCACCGCCAGCGGCGGCAGCTCGGCAATCTGCTGCGCCAGCGCCACTGCGCGTTTTTCGGTTTCTGCGTCCGGCACTATTTCGGAGACCACGCCCATCGCCTGCATCTGCGCGGCGCTGAACATGTCGCCGGTCAAACAGATGCGCATGGCGTTGAATTTGCCGACCGCGCGCGTCAGGCGCTGCGTGCCGCCGCCGCCGGGCGTGATGCCGATTTTCACTTCGGGCTGGCCGAAGCGCGCCGATTCGCCGGCGATGATGATGTCGGCGCACATCGCGAGCTCGCAGCCGCCACCGACGGCAAAGCCGTTGACTGCGGCGATTACCGGTTTGTGGCTGGCCGCAGTGGCGCGCCACAATTTGAAGGCGCCGCGCTGCATCATCTCGATTGAACCGGCCTCGGCCATCTCCTTGATGTCGGCGCCGGCGGCAAATACTTTGTCGCCGCCGGTGAAAATAATGCAGCGGATCGCCGGGTCGTCAGTCGCGTCGGCAACGTGTTTGGCGAGCTGCCGCCGCACTTCCATGTTGAGCGCGTTGCGCGCGTCCGGCCGGTTCAAGCGGATCAGCGCAACGCCATCGACGGGGTGTTCGAGCAGTACGACGGGGGCGGTCATATAAAGCCTCCTTTGCGGTGATTAATTTCTGGCGAGGCCGAGATCGACCAGCACCGATTTCATCGAGGCGTAATCGGTCACCATGTCCTTGCGGAACTGTTCACCGGTCGCAAAATCGTCCGACCAGTAATTTTTTTCCAGGTCCTGTTTCCATTCGGGCGTTTCGGCGACTTTGCGCAGCGCGCCTTCCCAGTAGGCGCTTTGCGCCGCTGTCATGCCGCGCGGCCCGACGATCGCGCGCCAGCCGCCGAAGACGACGTTGATGCCCTGTTCTTTCCACGTCGGCACGCTGGCCAACGCGCCGGGGAAACGCTGATTGGCGGCAATGCCGACGATGCGCAGTTTGCCGGCGGCGACCTGCGCGTCGACATTGCCGGCCGCAGTGGTGACGAGATCGATATGCCCGCCCAACAGCGCGGTAATCGCTTCAGCCGAACCTTTGAACGCAATTGCCTTCAAGGCTTTGGCTTCGCCGCCGATGGCTTTCATCAAAAGGCCGGCGCCGATGTGGTTGTGGCTGCCGAGTGCGGTGGCAAAACCGACGCTGACCGATTTGGGATCTTTTTTCAGACGATCGGCGAGATCGCGGCCGTTTTTGATGCCCGAATCGGGGTTCACCGCGAAGACGATGTAATCGTTGAACAGCGAAGCCACCGCTGTGAAGTCGGTGTAGTTCAAGCTGCTTTGGCCGACGATGTGATTGGTCAGCAATGACGGCGTCACCACCGCAAGGTAATGCGCGTCGCCCGCTTTCTGGCTGACATAGGTGAGCGAAATATTACCGCCGCCACCGGGTTTGTTGTTGACCGTGATGCTGGTTGGTACCAGGCGCTTCTCGCTGAGAATTTTTTCAACCGTGCGGCCGGTTTTGTCGTTGCTGCCGCCGGGTGCGGAGCCCACCACGATCTCGACGTTTTTCTGCGGCGACCAGCTTTGTGCCGAAGCAAGGCCGCAGATCAACGCGGCGGCGATGAAAATCAGAGGACGAATAATCATGCAAATTCCTTGTTGTTATCGTTAGCTCAGTTACCAGTCAGCGCCGGCCATAAACCGTCGGCGCCGGCAGCCGCCATGCTGCGGCCCAATGCCTCCGCCCACATTGCTTCATTGCCGAATTCCTCGCGCCATGCCCACAGCCGCAATGTTGCGTGGTGCAAGGCGTAGCGGTCGGTGAAGCCGATCGCGCCGTGTACCTGATGCGCGATCATCGAGCCTTCCTGCGCGGCACGCGAGCAGCGGATTTTAGCGGAAGCAACTGCCAGATGGGCGTCGCCGCCGCGTTCAAGCACGCCGGCGGCCGACATCGACGCACCGACCGCAGCGGCGGTTTCGCCGGCAAAGCGTGCCAGCTCGTGCTGAATCGCCTGAAACTCGGCGATTTTGCGGCCGAATTGCACGCGTTCGCCGGCATAACGCACTGACAATTCGAGTGCGGCTTCGAGTGCGCCGGCGATTTGCAATGCGCGCGCCAGTGCACCGCGCAGACGCAGGGTGGCCGGGGTTACCGCTGTCGTTAATGCGGCGTTTTCAGCGGGCGCGTTATCGAGGTCGACCGCGTCGCGCGATTCGAAAGCGAGATTGCTGCCGGCGGTGATTTTGCATTGCGCCGGATCGACCGTTGCGACGAGCAGGCCTTCGGTCGCAGTCGCCAGCACGACCAGGCGGCGGCAGGCGCGCGCAAACGGCACACGGCTGACACGGCCGGTGAGGCGCCACGATGCGCCGTCTCGTTTCGCTTGAATAGTTTCGCCGCGCACCGGCGCGATAGTCAGCGGGCCGTCGATAAGCGGTAGGCCCGCTTCCGTCAATAACCACGCCGCCAATGCTGTTTCGGCCAGAGGAATCGGTGCGGCATAACGCGCGGCAATGCGTAGTACTGCGGCCTGATCGGAGAGGGAGCCGCCGCTGCCGCCTTTTTCTTCCGCGATACCGATCAACGGTAATTGCGCGTCGCTGACGATGCGCCATAGATCGGCCGACCAGCCGTCCCGTTTGGCCGCGTCCAGCAGTTTGGCGTCGACGTGATCGGCGAATACGCGCGTCGCCGCGTCAACCAGCATGTTGCGGATTTCAGTCGCATCGCTCATTTCAACCGTCCCAGCAGCTTGCGCGCGATCAAGCCGCGTAACACCTGCGTAGTGCCGCCGCGCAAAGTTGAGACCGGTGCGGCGACGATGGATTCGGCGAGAAAGCGTTCGAACAGATTTTTGGCGCCGTGTTCCGGCTCGACATCCGACAAGAGACGTGCGGCATCGATAATCTCGCGTTCGTAAAAAGTACCGAGGTCTTTCACCAGCGCCGCTTCGGTGGCGAGATCAACCGTCGCTTTCGGTGTGCCGAATTCGGCGCCGGGCCCGGGGTCCAGCGTCATCGCGATGGCGAGTGACATGCGCCGCAGCGACCATATACCGGCGGTGAGTCGGCCGATCATTTCGGCGGCGCGTGCGTCGGGCGATTTGCCGAGGCGGCGCACAAGTTCGACGAACAGCGGAAAGGTTGTCATGTAACGTTCCGGTCCGCTGCGTTCGAGGGCGAGTTCCGAGGTGATCTGGCGCCAGCCGGCGCCGATGTCGCCGACCACCATGTCGTCGGGCACGAACACATCGTCGAAAAAGATTTCGTTGAAGTGATGCCCGCCGTCCATGAAATAAATCGGCCGCACCGTCACGCCGGGTTGTTTCAGTTCGACGATCAACTGAGAGAGGCCGTCGTGGCGGTTGCCGCTGTCGGGTGCGGTGCGGCACAACACAAAGAAGGCATCGGCTTTGTGGCCCCAGCTCGTCCACACTTTCTGGCCGTTGATTTTCCAGCCGCCGTCGACGCGCTCGGCGCGTGTTTTCACCGCGGCAAGATCAGAGCCCGCGTTCGGCTCGCTCATGCCGAGCGCGAACGCAAATTCGCCGCGCGCGATCGCTGGCAGAAAACGCTGACGTTGCGTTTCGCTACCGTAACGTAAAAGGCTGGGCCCGGTTTGCCGGTCGCCGAACCAGTGCGCCGCACAGGGCGCGGCGACGGCAAGCATTTCTTCGGTCATGACGAAACGATCGAGGTACGAACGTTCCTGACCGCCGTAACGTTTCGGCCAGGTCATGCCGATCCAGCCGCGCGCGCCGATTTTTTTCGACAAGGCGGCGTTGAATTCGGTGTGACCCAGATGCACTTCAAAAGTGCCGGCGGCCATTTCGGCGCGCAGGAAGGCGCGCACTTCGAGTTGCAGTGCGCGCGCCGACGGCGGCAGATCGAGCGCGGAAAAATCGACTTGCTGAAACACCGTGCGCTCTAGTTCGACGGCGCGAGCGCGCGGATCAAACGGTCGAGGAACTGGTGGCCTTCGTAAAACGATTTCACGCGTATGCGTTCGTTCAGACCATGCACGCCGCCGCCGTCGGCGTCCTTGAACTGGCCGGTGATGCCGTAGGTCGGAATGCCGATGTTGGCAAGAAAGCGGCCGTCGGTGGCGCCTGCCGACAAAGTCGGGATCACTGGTACGCCCGGCCACATTTGCGCCGAGATCTCGTTGACCGCGCGCATGATCTCCGGCGTCAGCGGCGGCGGCGGGCTCAACACGGCTTCACCGTCCGGTGTGATCGAGATTTTGTCGTTGGCGAATACGTTTACCAGCGTCTTGTGCACTTCATCGACCGCTTCGCCCGGCAGAATGCGGCAGTTAACGACGGCGCGTGCGCGCTGCGGCAGCGCATTGGTGGCATGGCCGGCGTCGAGCATGGTGGCGACACAGGTGGTGCGCGTCAGCGCATTGAATATCGGCAGGTTGTTGATGCGCGTCAGCGCCGCCGCATCCGGCGGGTCGCGCAGGATTGCTTTCATGTCGGCGCCAAGCTGGCCCGTTTCAAATTCGGCGGCGCGCTCGAAATAACTGCGCGTCACCGGCAGCAGTTTGAACGGAAAATCGTACTGCGCCAGCCGCGCCAGACCTGCGGCCAGATGGTAGATCGCGTTGTCTTTTGACGGCCGCGCGCTGTGGCCGCCGGGATTGGTCACTTCAAGCCGGTATGTTTGAAAAACTTTTTCGCCGGCCTGAATGCCGTGATACAGAGGCTTGCCGGATTTATCGAGCAGCCCGCCGCCGCCTTCGTTGAGTGCCAGTTCGGCGTCGATCAGATTGCGGTGGTTCTTGATCAGATATTCAATGCCGCTGAATTTCGACGGAATGATTTCTTCGTCGGTCGTCAGTGCGAGAATGATGTCACGGTTGGCGCGATAACCCCGTTGCTTCAGTTGAATCATGATGGCGACCAGTGCTGCCGCCATCGCTTTGTCGTCCGCCGCGCCGCGCGCGTAGAAGTAGCCGTTTTCCTCGATCAGCTTGAACGGATCGCGCTGCCAGTCTTCGCGTTTGGCGTTGACGGTATCGATATGCGCGAGCAGCAGCAGAGGTTTTTTTGCGCCGCTGCCTTTGAGGCGCGCAACGAGGTTGCCTTTTTTCGGCCCGCCCGGCGGCACGATGACCTGCACATCGGCGGCGGCAAAACCACCGGCTTTGAGCCGTGCCGCCATCGCTTCGGCAGCGCGCGTGGTGTCGCCGCTGTCATCCGTCGTGTTGATTTCGACGAGCTCCTGGTAAATTTCGCGCAGCAGCTTTTGCTCCGGGGCTTGCGCGCCCGCAGGCAGCGCAGATAAAAGCGCGATCAATGCGGTTGCCGCTGCAATATTTCGAATCGTCATGCGAAGTCTCCCGTTACGGCGCTACTCGGCCTTGAGCGCGGCCGCTTTCACGACCTTCGCGTATTTGTCGATTTCATCGCGAATGAAATTGGTAAACAAATCGGTCGAGCCGCCGATCGGCTCGACGCCCTCACCGATGAAACGCTCGCGCACGTCAGGTGCCGCTACAATTCTGCCGAGATCGGCATTCAGGCGATTGACGATCTCGCGCGGCGTTCTGGCCGGCGCCGCGACGCCGAACCAGGTGGTGGCTTCAAAACCTTTGAGACCCGATTCATCGATGGTAGGTGTATCCGGCAGCGCCGGAAAGCGCTTGAGGCTCGCTATCGCGACTGCGCGCACGCGGCCGTTCTTGATCTGGCCGATCACTGCCGGCACGCCGCTGATGAGAACTTCGACATGACCGCCGATCAGATCGGTCAGCGCGGGCGCATTGCCTTTGTACGGCACATGCGTGATATTTACTTTGGCGACGAGTTTCAGCAGTTCGCCGGCCATGTGATTGGCGCTGCCGATGCCCGACGACGCGTAATTGAGTTTACCCGGCTGCGCGCGCGCCAGCGCCAGCAGTTCTTTCAGATTTTTTACCGGCAGCGAGGGGTGTACTAGTAGTACGTTGGCGCCTTTCACGCTTAACGACACCGGCGCAAAATCGCGCAGCGTGTCATAGGGCAGCTGGGCATACAGGCTCATGTTGATCGCGTTCGCCGCGCCCGCCATCAGCAGCGTGTAACCATCGGGGGCGGCTTTGGCGACGAGTTCGGAACCGATATTGGTGCCGCCGCCCGGACGGTTTTCAACTACCACCTGCTGGCCCAGCGCTTCACTGAGTTTCGGCGCAATCACGCGCGCGGTGAAATCAGTGCCGCCGCCGGCGACATAAGGCACGACCAGTCGCACCGCGCGGTTCGGATAGGTTTGCGCCTGCGCCGCCGCCGCGAGCACGCCCAGCAACAATGCCGGAAAAAGTTTTGTCATAGTTGCGTGACCTCGTTCAGCAGCGCTTCGTTTTTATGCCAGCGCGCCAGGTTATCGAGAAACAGCATGTTGATGCGCGGGTCGTAGGCGTCCGAGGTCGAGGCGTCGTGCGCGGTCACCACGACGTTGGGCAGATCCCACAGCGGGGACTCCGCCGGCAGCGGTTCCTGCGCGAAGACATCAAGATAGGCGCCGCCGAGATGGCCGCCTGCCAGCGCTTCGATCAGCGCCGGTTCATCAATCACTTCACCGCGGCTGATGTTGACGATGCGCGCCCCTTTACGCATGACGGCAAGGGCCGCCGCATCGATGACGCGCCGCGTTTCATTGGTAAGCGGGCAGGCCATCACCAGCCAGTCGCTGCGCGCCAGTGCCGCATGCAGCTGATCGGGCGTAAGCATTTCGTCGGCGTGTGCATGCGCTTGCGCGTTGCGCCGCATGCCGATCACGCGCATGCCGAGCAATCGCGCCAATCGCGCAATCTCGGCGCCGATCTTGCCGAAACCATAGACCAGCAGGGTTTGGCCGGCGACTTCGCGGGTGAGATAAAGCATGCCGGCAATCGCGGTCTGCGCGATGGGTGTCGATGCCGTTCCCGATGAAGTGGTCAGCCGCACGCCGCGTTCGAGTATGCTGGCGAACACCGGATGATCGACGCCGGCATTGAACACGTGCAACCATTTGAGATTGGCCGCCTTGCGCGTCGCCGAAAAAAACGGCTTGCCGTATTTCGGAAACACATCGCTGCTGAAATAAGCTACCTCGGCGCGCGCGGCGACTTCGTCGGCGAGTCGCGCGTCGGGGTCATCGGGCAGCACCAGTAACTCTATGCTGACGCCGCGCTGCGCGGCTGCGGCGACCAAAGCGTCGCCGTAGCGGCTGCTAAAGCGGTGCGATACCAGCAAACCTGTCACGCGGGGGTTCCTCGAATTGTGCGGTCGCGGCGAGGGTGGCGACGCATTTTTGTCTATTCTATATTTGTTTATGGCGACTATGCGCAGTGCCGGTAGGTGGATTTGCTAAGATTCGGGGCTCCTCCGTTGAAGAAAGCTGCAATCGTGGCCATTGATACCCTGGAACTCGCCAAACAACTGATCGCGCGGCCTTCGGTCACGCCCGAAGATGCCGGCTGCCTCGATCTTTTGATCGGCCTGCTCGAACCGACCGGTTTCGTCTGCGAAAAAATCAGCATGGGCGGCGTTGATAATTTATGGGCGCGCCGTGGCACGACTGCCCCGCTGGTCTGTTTCGCCGGCCATACCGATGTCGTGCCGACCGGTCCGGTCGAACAGTGGCAAAGCGATCCCTTCGTGCCGACCATACGCGATGGCGTGATGTACGGCCGCGGCGCTTCGGATATGAAGAGTTCGCTCGCGGCCTTCGTTGTCGCACTGACCGATTTTGTCGAGCAGCATCCCGACCATCCGGGCTCGCTCGCCGTGCTGTTTACCTCCGACGAGGAAGGCCCGGCCACCGACGGCACGGTGCGCGTGGTCGAGGCCTTGAAGGAACGCAAGATCAAAATGGACTACTGCATCGTCGGCGAACCGACCGCGGTCAAGAAGACCGGCGACATGATCAAGAACGGCCGCCGCGGCTCGCTGTCGGGCAAACTGACCGTGAAAGGCACGCAGGGCCACGTCGCCTACCCGCACCTCGCCAACAACCCGATTCACGTCGTCGCCGCCGCGATTGCCGAACTGGCGAAGACCGAGTGGGACCGCGGCAACGAATATTTCCCGCCGACGACCTGGCAGATTTCGAATTTCAACGCCGGCACTGGCGCCAACAACGTGATTCCCGGTGACGCGCATGTCAAATTCAATTTTCGTTTCTCGACCGCGAGCACGCTCGAATCGCTGCAGACGCGTGTGCACGGCATACTTGATAAACACGGCGTGCCTTATGATCTTGAATGGAGTTACGACGGGCGGCCTTTCATCACCGCGCGCGGCGATCTCGTCGATGCGGTATCGAAGGCCATTAAGACGGTAACGGGACTCGATACCGAGTTATCAACCACCGGTGGCACCTCCGACGGCCGTTTCATCGCCGACATCTGCCCGCAGGTGATCGAATGTGGCCCGACCAACGCGAGCATCCATAAAATCGACGAATGCATACGCGTTGACGAGCTCGCACAGCTGCCGCAGATTTATCTGCACACACTGAAAAATCTGCTGATCCGCTAACGCAGCGGACACACCGTCATGCGTGTCATTTACGTCAGCACGGAAGTTTTTCCGGCGCTCAAGACCGGCGGGCTTGCCGACGTCAACGCGGCGCTGCCCAAAGCGCTCAAAGAACTGGGCGCCGACGTGCGCCTGCTGCTGCCGGCGTTTCCGGCGATCGTGCAGGCGACCACCGATGTGCGTCCGGTTGCACGGCTCACTGCGCCGATTGCTGCAGCGAAAGTGCGCGTGCTGCAGGGCAATCTGCACGGCGTACCGGCTTACCTGATCGACGCGGGAAAATTGTTCGCGCGCGGCGGCAATCCCTATGTCGATGAGAAGGGCCGCGACTGGCCCGACAATCATCTGCGTTTCGCGCTGCTCGGCTGGGTCGCGGCGCGTTTCGCGGACGGCTCAATCGACGGCTGGCGTCCCGACATCGTGCACGCCCACGACTGGCATGCCGGTTTGGCGCCGGCTTATCTGGCGGCGCGCGGCGGTGAGCGTCCGGGCAGCGTATTCACCGTGCACAATCTGGCGTATCAGGGCGAATTTCCGGCGGAAACATTTCGCCAGCTCGCCTTACCGGAAAATTTCTTTTCGCTCTACGGCCTCGAGTTTTACGGCAAGGTGAATTTCATGAAG
>JANYDY010000094.1 GCA_025363435.1 Betaproteobacteria bacterium | reverse complement strand
CGCCGCCGCAAGTCCAACGGCGGGAACAGCCAATCCGGCAATACCCGCAGCCAACGTAAACACCACACGCGAACATGTTTTGAGTTTCATTTGGTACTCCTCCTCAACTGCGTAAACTCCCTGAACCGCTGTTCCGCGGTTATTTTCCTGCACGCTAAGTGCGCACGGGATGCGCACCGATACTAGCCGCCCTGCTTGATCTCCGTGGTCTTTGCCGCGCCTTCCTTGCGCGCGGCCAGCCACTTGCCCACCACAATGACAAGAATCACACCGACAATCTGCGCCCAGCTTATTTCACCCAGCGGGGTATGCAAATGCATCCACGCCATGTTTTCCTTGATCCAGTCGACCAGCGACGGATCGGTCACCAGCATCTCACCGGCGACCCAACCCAGTATGCCCGCGCCCGCCGTGATGATGACCGGAAAGCGCTCCATCATTTTCATGAGGATAGTGGCGCCGAAAATAACCAGCGGGATGCTGATCGCGAGCCCGAGCACCAGCAGCAGAACACTGCCCTTGGCGACACCCGCAACCGCGATCACGTTATCAAGACTCATCACCAGATCGGCAATCAGTATGGTCTTGATCGCCTGAAACAGATTGTCGGAACTATCGACATCATCGCCGCCGTCCTCCGGCACCAGCAGGCTGATGGCGATCCAGAACAACAAAAGTCCGCCGATGATTTTCAGGTACGGCAGCGTCAGCAGCTTGACGGCAACGACGGTCAGAACGATACGCAGCAATACTGCCGCACCGGCGCCCCACATGATCGCTTTCTTTTGCTGCTCAGGCGGGAGTGAACGCGCCGCCAGTGCGATCACCACTGCATTGTCGCCGGACAAAATAATATTGACCCAGATGATCAACAGCAATCCGTTCCAGAATGCGGTCGACTGCAGTTCAGCCATTAACTCTACCATCTACTCCTCCTGTGATACGCGTTTTATTGGTTACGCATGCACCGCTGCACGGTGCCCAATGATACCCGAGCGCCGCGCGCGAAACCACGCCCAAAATCCCTTGCGTTAGAACAGTCCTACCACCTTGCCGTCATCGGTCAAATCGATTTTTTCGGCTGACGGCACTTTGGGCAGACCCGGCATGGTCATGATGTCGCCGCAGACCATCACAACAAATTCAGCGCCCGCGGCAAGCCGTACTTCACGTACGTTGACCATGTGACCGGACGGCGCGCCGCGCAGATTCGGATCGGTCGAAAACGACGACTGTGTTTTTGCCACGCAGACCGGATAGTGCCCATAGCCGCCCTCCTGCAGTTCCTTGATGCGGTTGCGCACCTTGCTGTCCGCACTGATGTCGGCAGCGCCGTAGACACGGGTGGCGATTTTTTTCATTTTTTCCCACAGCGGATCACTGTCTTCGTAGACGAAGGTCGGGCTTGATTTCTCATTGCACAGATCAACCACGATGCGCGCAACTTCGGCAGCGCCGGCGCCGCCATCGGCCCAGTGCGTCGCCACCACGACTTTGACGCCGAGTTTGGCGACATGCTTGGTCAGCAGGTCCATCTCGGCCTGCGTGTCCGCAGTGAACCGGTTGACCGACACCACGCAGGGAATGCCATAAACGTTTTTCACGTTGTTGACGTGACGCTCAAGGTTGGCCAGGCCTTTTTCCAGCGCCGGCAGATTTTCCTGGTTCAAGGCTTCCTTGCCGACACCGCCGTGGTGCTTCAAAGCGCGCACGGTGGCGACAATGACCGCCGCGCTGGGCCGCAGGCCCGACTTGCGGCATTTGATGTCGAGAAATTTTTCGGCGCCGAGGTCGGCGCCGAAGCCCGCTTCGGTGACCACGTAATCAGCGAGTTTCAAGGCGGTGCGCGTAGCGATCACGGTATTGCAGCCGTGCGCGATATTGGCGAACGGGCCGCCGTGGATAAAGGCCGGATTGTTTTCCAGCGTCTGCACCAGATTCGGCGCCAGCTGATCCTTCAACAGCACCGTCATCGCGCCATGCGCTTTCAAATCGCGCGCGCGCAGGGCTTTGCCTTCACGTGTATAGCCGAAGACGATATTGCCGAGACGTTGCTTCAGGTCCTTTAGCGACGTCGCCAGGCAGAAAATCGCCATCACTTCGGAGGCCACCACGATATCGAAGCCGTCTTCGCGCGGATAACCGTTGGCGGTACCGCCGAGCGAAACAACGATGTCGCGCAGCGCGCGGTCGTTCATGTCCATCACGCGCTTCCAGGTGATACGGCGCGCGTCGATGCCGAGTTCATTACCGTGCGAGATGTGGTTGTCGATCATTGCCGACAGCAGGTTGTTGGCAAGGCCGATGGCGCCGAAGTCGCCGGTGAAGTGCAGGTTGATGTCTTCCATCGGCACCACCTGCGCATAACCGCCGCCCGCCGCGCCGCCTTTAACGCCGAACACCGGGCCGAGGCTCGGTTCGCGCAAACAGATAACGGCTTTTTTGCCGATCTTGTTCAGCGCGTCGCCAAGTCCAACTGTTGTCGTTGTCTTACCTTCGCCGGCCGGCGTCGGGCTGATCGCGGTCACCAGCACCAGCTTGCCTTCTTTGCGATCTTTCAGGCTGTCGACATACTCGAGCGAGATTTTGGCCTTGTAGTGTCCATAGGGCACCAGATGTTCGTCGGGAATACCGAGCTTTTCGGCAATCTTCGAGACGCGCTGCATTTTCGCCTGCTGAGCAATTTCGATATCCGATAGCGCCATGATTCTCCGTCCTTGGTCCGATCGCCCTGCAGTAATTTGCAAAGCGTTTTGTTTAATTGGAAGTTATGCGGGTTGTGAATATAGGCTGCGCCGAATCCGCGAGCCTTGACCGCAGTCAAGATTCGGCTTCGCGCGCATTTTACGCCGGATTAAACACCTATTCGGGCTTGATCCCTGCTTCACGCACAACCCGGCCCCACTTCTGCCGCTCAGACTCCAGGTAGCGCTTGAAGGCGTCCGGCGTATCGGCAATCGGTTCAAACGCTGATTGCAGCAAGCGGCCGTGCATTTCAGGCACTTCGACAATGGCGCGGATATCACGCTGCAAGCGTTCGATCAGCGCGCGCGGTGTGCCGGCGGGCGCGACTATGCCGTTCCAGTTATTGGCTTCATAACCGGGCACGCCCGCTTCGGCCACCGTCGGCAGTTCGGGCACTACCAGTGAACGCTGCGCGGTGCCGATCGCCAGTGCGCGCAGCTTGCCCGCCTTGATGTGCTGCTGCACCGTCGTCAGATTGGCAAACATCAGCGACAAACGCCCGCCGAGCAGATCGGTCACCGCCAGCGAACCGCCCTTATAAGGCACGTGCAACAGCTCCACACCGGCCATGCTGGCAAACAGCGCCACCGCAAGATGGCTGGCACCGCCGATGCCGCTCGAGCCGTAGATAAATCTGCCCGGCTGCGCTTTTGCCATCGCGATCAATTCGCGCGCCGATTGCGCCGCCACCGACGGATGCACCACCAGCACATTGCTGGTAGCAGCGATATTGGTGATGGCAGAAAAATCGCGCGCCACGTTAAATGGCACGGTCTTGTAGAGCGTATCGGCGACCACCAGCGGCGGCGTCGCCATCAGCAGCGTGTAACCATCGGGCGCAGCGTGCGCGACAATCTCCGTGGCGATCAGCGTGCCGGCGCCGGTGCGGTTGTCGACGACAACCGCCTGCCCCAGCCGCTCCGTGAGCTTCTGCCCGATCAGGCGCGCCAGCACATCGGTCGAGCCGCCGGCCGCATAAGGAACTACCAGGCGCAGCGGTCGTGCGGGGAAATTCTGCGCATGCACTGACGCCGCGCCGAACAGCGCTAGCAACAAACCGGCAGAGATGATTCTCAGCACGCTCAGCCGTGATAAAGCGGCGCCGGCTGCGTGAAGAACGAATGCAGTATGTGATAGGCGACGCGGTAATTGATCTGCTTGGTGCTGTTGTGTGCGATGCCCGGCATCACCGAAAACTGTTTGTCCGGGTTCGGCAGGCGCGCATAAAAATCGAGCAGGTCTTCGATCGATGCAATGCCGTCGAACTCGCCGCGCATGATCAACACTGCCGTATTCAATTTGGCCGGGTCGATTACCGGCAGTTTGCTGCACATATCGACGTAGGTTCCCGTCGGCACCGAATCATCCAACGCGAGTATGGCATCGGCGTAGGCGTCGATCATCGATTGTTCGGCGCCGCCGCCGTGATCACGCGTGAATATGCTTTGCACAAAGGCATGGTCGATCTTGCGCCGGTTTGACGCCAGCCATTGCGGCAGCTTCTTGGCCCGTTCAGCCAGCGTCGGACTGCCCTTGCCGGTCCACACGAAAGCGTCGAGCGCCAGGCGCGACACGCGCTCGGGATGGCGCTCGGCAAACTTCGCGGCGCGCAGCCCGCCCGACGAACTGCCGTACATGAGGAACGTTTTCGTGCCGCGCGTCTTCATGATGTAATCGGTCGCCGCCACCAGATCATCGGCACCGTTGGCGATATCGCAATTGATGTCGCGATGCTTGGACGAACGGCCGTAGCCTTCCATGTCGACACACCAGGTGTCGAATCCGCGGTGCGCAAACCATTCCATCAGCGAGGCGTCGGGATTGCCCGGCAGCGGCAGGTCGAAGGCCGGTGTTGATGCCATCGACGAGCCATGCACAAAAATGATGGTGCCGCGGCAGGGCTGCACCGGTGCGCGCGCCCTCGGATCCGTCGGCTGGAAATCTGGCGCTGCAGCCTCGGTCGCCTGGCGCGCCTCCGCGGTCGCATCCCCGCAAGCGGGGCCCCTGCTCGACGCTACGGCGCGCTTCTCCCACAGAAAAAGTTTGACGTCACCTTTATGCGTCCAATGCTCCAGCCCGGCGATTGTTGCGCCCGCTTGATCCATCTTCTAACTCCTGAAAATAATTTAAGTGTGGTCAGAACCGCCGGACCGGTCAGGCGGATTCCTTGCTGCGTATATCGAGGCCGCCGCCGTAACTCGAGCGCGGCATCAATTCGCCGCCGCGCATTACTTTCACCGCGCAGTATTTAAACTCCGGAATCTTGCCGAACGGGTCGAGTGCCGGGTTGGTCAGCAGATTGGCTGCCGCTTCGTAATAACAAAACGGGATGAATACCGCGCCGCGCGGCGTGCCGTCGTCAGCGCGCGCGTAGAGCGAAATAATGCCGCGCCGCGATTCGACCGTGATCACATCGCCGGGCCGCGCGCCAATCGCATCGAGATCAAGCGGATGCACGGAGGCGACCGGTTCCGGCTCGATCGCATCGAGCACCGTGGCGCGCCGCGTCATCGCGCCGGTATGCCAATGTTCAAGCTGGCGGCCGGTGATCAAAACGAATGGAAACTCTTTGTCCGGCTGTTCAGCGGCGGGAATAATATCTGCCGGCACCAGCTTGGCACGACCGCTCGGCGTCGGGAATTTATCGACGAACACGACAGACTGTCCCGGGTCGCCTTCTTTCTCGCACGGGTAGGTCACGCAGCTCTCTGCTTCCAGCCGCTCCCACGTAATGCCGGCAATCGAGTTCATGGCCTTGCGCATTTCATTGAAAACGTCTTTGGGCCCCTCGTAATTCCAGTCAAGGCCCATGCGCCGCGCGAGTTCCTGAATGATCCACCAATCGGGTTTTGCCTCGCCGGGCGCATCGATCGCCTGGCGGCCGAGCTGCACCATGCGGTCAGTGTTGGTGACGGTACCGGATTTTTCCGGCCAGACGGTCGCCGGCAATATCACGTCAGCGTGATAACAGGTTTCGGTCAGGAAAATTTCCTGCACGACCAGCCAGTCAAGTCTGGCAAACGCTTCGCGCGCATGATGCGCATCGGGATCCGACATCGCGGGATTCTCGCCCATGATGAACATGCCGCGTATCTTGCCTTCCAGACTCGCGTTGACGATTTCGACCACCGTCAGTCCCGGTTGAGGATCGAGCGTCGTATCCCAGAGTTTTTCAAAACGTGCGCGCGCGTCGTCGTTGACCACGCGCTGATAGTCCGGATAAAACATCGGGATCAGGCCCGAATCCGACGCGCCCTGCACATTGTTCTGGCCGCGCAGCGGATGCAGGCCGGTACCCGGACGGCCGATCTGCCCTGTCATCATGCACAGTGCAATCAGGCAGCGCGCATTATCGGTGCCGTGGATATGCTGTGAAATGCCCATGCCCCAGAGGATCATCGAGCCCTTCGATTTCGCGTAGAGCCGCGCAACTTCCTTAATCGTTTCCGCCGGAATGCCGCACACCGGCGCCATCGCTTCGGGGCTGTAGTTGGCGACGTTTTTCTTCAGGTCTTCGTAGCCGATGGTGCGCGAGCGGATGAAATCCTCATCGACCATGCCTTCGTGAACGATCACATGCATCAGCGCATTGAGCAGCGCGACGTCGGTGTCGGGTTTGAACTGCAGAAAATGCGTTGCATGCCGCGCCAGATCACCGCGCCGCGGATCGGCAACAATCAGCTTGGTGCCGTTCCTGACTGCATTCTTGATCCACGTCGCCGCCACCGGATGGTTCGAGGTCGGGTTGGCGCCGATCACCAGCACGACTTCGGCCTTCGTCACGTCGCTGACCTGATTCGACACCGCGCCTGAATTAACACCTTCCATCAGCGCGGCAACGCTGGAGGCGTGACACAGTCGCGTGCAATGATCGACGTTGTTGCTGCCGAAACCGGTGCGCACCAGCTTCTGGAACAAATAGGCTTCTTCGTTGCTGCCCTTGGCCGAACCGAAGCCGGCGAGCGAACGTTTGCCGTGCGTGTCACGGATTTCTTTGAGTTTGCCGGCGGCAAGATCAAGCGCTTCTTCCCAGGTCGCTTCGCGGAAATATTCGAGCGGATTGGCCGGATCCATGACGAATTCAGCGGACTTCGGCACGCCGGGCTTGCGAATCAGCGGTTTGGTCAACCGCTGTTTGTGGTGCGCGTAATCAAAACCATAACGCCCTTTCACACACAGCCGCTTATGGTTTGACGGGCCGTCGCGGCCGTCAACGTACAGTATCTTGTTATCTTTGACGTTGTAGGTCAGTTGGCAACCGACGCCACAGAACGGGCATACCGAGTGCACCTGCTTGTCGGGCTTGACCATGGCGGCATCGCGCGCCGGCATCAAGGCACCGGTCGGGCAGGCCTGCACGCATTCGCCGCAAGCCACGCAGGTTGAATCACCCATCGGGTCGTCGAGATCGAAAACAATTTTTGAATGCTCACCGCGAAAAGCGTAGCCGATTACATCATTGACCTGCTCTTCGCGGCAGGCGCGCACGCAACGCGTGCACTGTATGCAGGAATCGAGATTGACTGCGATGCCGTGATGCGACAGGTCTGCGACAACGCTGTGGCGCGGCGCAAAGCGCGGTTTACCGACTTTGAGTTTTGTCGCCCACTGATCAAGCTCCGAATCGCGCGTATGGCGCTCTTTAGGCATATCCGACATCAGCAGTTCGAGCACCATTTTCTGCGAGGCCACGGCGCGTGTGCTGTCAGTGCTTACCTCCATGCCTTTGGCCGGCTGGCGGCAGCATGACGGCGCCAATACGCGCTCGCCCTTGATCTCGACCATGCAGGCACGGCAGTTGCCGTCGGGGCGCATGCCCTCTTTGTAACAGAGGTGCGGAATTTCGATGCCAAGGCGTTTGGCCACCTGAATGATGGTCTCGCCGGCGTTGGCGGCCACGTCTTTGCCGTTGAGCTTGAACTCAACCGGCATCGCTGCTTGCTCGTCCGTGCTAGTCGCCGTCATTTTTATTTCTCCGTTGCAACGCAGCCGCGCTTTATTCGATTTCGTGCCCGAAATGTTTGATCACGCAGCGCACCGGGTTCGGTGCTGCCTGCCCCAAACCGCAGATTGAGGCGTCGGCCATCGCTGATGAAAGTTCCTCCAGCAACGGTTGATCCCATTTAATCGCCTGCATCAGATTAAGCGCCTTGGCCGTGCCGACACGGCAGGGCGTACATTGACCACAGGATTCTTCAGAAAAGAATTTAATCAGGTTGCGCGCCGCCGAGGCCGCCTTATCCTGATCCGACAGAATAATCACCGCAGCCGAACCGATGAAACAACCATGCGGCTGCAACGTGTCGAAATCGAGCGGTATGTCACCCATGCTTGCCGGCAAAATTCCGCCCGAGGCGCCGCCGGGCAGGTAGGCGTAAAACTTGTGCCCGGGCAGCATGCCGTCGCAGTATTCAGCGATCAACTCTTTCACCGTGATTCCGGCCGGCGCCAGATGCACACCCGGTTTTTTCACACGACCCGACACTGAAAAACTGCGCAAGCCTTTGCGCCCGTGGCGCCCGTGGCCGGCAAACCAGTCGGCGCCCTTTTCCAGAATCTCGCGCACCCAGTAGAGCGTTTCCATGTTGTGCTCGAGCGTCGGGTGACCGAACAGACCGACTTGCGCAACATAGGGCGGGCGCAGACGCGGCATGCCGCGCTTGCCCTCGATCGATTCGATCATCGCCGATTCTTCGCCGCAGATATAGGCGCCGGCGCCGCGCCGCAGATGAATCGGCGGCAGCGGGCAGGGCGGATTTTTCTGCAACGCGGCGATTTCCTTTTCGAGTATCGCACGCACGCCCGCATACTCGTCGCGCAGATAAACGTAGATTTCGGAAACCTGCGCGGTCCACGCCGCGATCAGCATGCCTTCGAGAAAACGATGCGGATCGCGTTCGAGATAATAACGATCCTTGAAGGTGCCCGGCTCGCCCTCATCGATGTTGATCGCCATCAGGCGCGGCATTTTTTCGCCGCGCAGAATGCGCCATTTGCGTCCGGTCGGAAATCCTGCGCCGCCAAGCCCACGCAGACTCGACGACTCCATGGTTTTCAGTATGTCTTCGGCATCGCGCTTGCCGGCCAGACATTCAACCGCAATGTTGTAACCGCCCTTGCGGCGGTAGGCGTCGAAGCCGATGTATTTCCCGACCGCGCATTTGGTTTTATCCGCGCCGACCAAAGCCTTGACCTTTTCCGGCGTCGCATTCGCGACTGGATTCTGTCCAACCACGGCAACCGGCGCGTGTTCGCAGCGGCCGACGCAGGGCGCGGGAATCACGCGCACGTTTGCACCGAGCGATGACTTGAGCTTGCCGAGCAGGGATTGCGCGCCGGCCATCTCGCACGACAGCGAATCGCACACACGCACCGTCACCGCCGGTGGCAGCGCATCACCTTCCTTGATCACATCGAAATGATGATAGAAGGTTGCAACTTCATAGATTTCAGTGGTGGCAAGCTGCATTTCGCGCGCCAGCGCAACAATGTGCGCGGCCGAGATGTGGCCGTAGCGATCCTGGATTTTATGCAGGTGCTCGATCAGCAAATCGCGCCGGCGCGGCGCCTTGCCGAGCAAGGCCTGAATTTCCGCCTGCGCAACTGTTTCGAGCGGCCGGCCTTTCATTCTGCCGCGCCTTCCGTTCGCGTTTTTCTGCTTCAATGCAAACTCCTGTCGATAGCCGCCGGACGCGACGCCCTGCCGCGCCGGACTATTTCAGCACCGACTTGAGCAATTTTCCCATTGCGGCGGGATTACGCGTGACCTTGATGCCGCATTCCTCCATCACCGCGAGTTTTTCCGTCGCAGTACCTTTACCGCCGGAAATAATCGCGCCGGCGTGCCCCATGCGTTTGCCGGGCGGCGCCGTGAGTCCTGCGATAAACCCGATCACCGGCTTTCTCATATTCGCCTTGATCCAGCGCGCGCAGTCTTCCTCGTCAGAACCGCCGATTTCGCCGACCATGATCACTGCTTCGGTATTCGGGTCGTCGTTGAACATTTTCATCACGTCGACGTGCTTCATGCCGTTGACCGGGTCGCCGCCGATACCGACGCACGAAGACTGGCCGAGCCCCTGCTCCATCAATTGACCAACCGCTTCGTAGGTCAGCGTGCCCGAGCGCGACACCACACCGACCGGGCCCTTCTTGTGGATGTGGCCGGGCATGATGCCGATTTTGATTTCGTCAGGCGTAATCACGCCGGGGCAGTTCGGGCCGATCAATCTGGTATGGCGACCGAGCATTTTATATTTGGTGCGTATCATGTCGCGCACCGGTATGCCTTCGGTGATGCAGATGACGAGATCGAGATCGGCTTCGACCGCTTCATCAATTGCTGCCGCGGCAAAGGGTGGCGGCACGTAGATCACCGAAACGTTGGCGCCGGTCTGTTCTTTCGCCTCCCTGACCGTCGCAAATATCGGTATGCCTTCGTACGACTCGCCGGGTTTTTTCGGATTAACGCCGGCGACGTAACAATTCGCACCGTTCGCATATTCCTTGCCGGTCTTGGTGTGGAACATGCCGGTCTTGCCGGTAATGCCCTGCGTCATCACGCGGGAATTCCTGTTGATCAAAATGCTCATTTGCGTTTCCCTTTCGCTGCGGCCTTGCGCGCAGCGCGCTTCTTTGTCGACTTCTTAACGGGCTTTGCCTTGCGTTTCGCAGCGGCCTTGCGTGCCGGCTTCGATTTCGCTTTGCCCTTGGCTTTTGCCTTCGGCTTGGCTTTTGCTTTTGCTTTTGCTTTTGCTTTTGCTTTTGCTTTTGCTTTTGCTTTTGCTTTGGCTTTAGGTTTGGCCTTGACTGCTTTTTTCTTCGGCTTCGCTGTAGACTTTGCTTTTGCCGGCGCAGCCTTCGCTTTCGGCTTCGCCACCTTCTTGCCACCGCTCACCGCCAGCGCGGCCTTGACAGCTTTGGAAGCGGCGTCGTCCATGTTATTACCCGAGATAATCGGCAATCCGGAATCGGCAAGTATCTTCTTGCCCAGATCAACGTTGGTACCTTCGAGACGCACCACCAGCGGCACGGTCAGATTCACCTGGCGCGCCGCCGTCACAATGCCTTCGGCAATGACATCGCATTTCATGATGCCGCCGAAAATATTGACGAGAATCGCCTTCACCTTCGGATTGTTCAGCATGATCTTGAAGGCTTCCGTTACTTTCTCCGCAGTAGCGCTGCCGCCGACATCAAGGAAGTTGGCCGGGCTGCCGCCATAAAGCTTGGTAATGTCCATGGTCGCCATGGCAAGGCCAGCGCCGTTGACCAAGCAGCCGATATTGCCGTCGAGCGAAATGTAGTTGAGGTCGAATTTCGAGGCCTGCACTTCATACGGGTCTTCTTCGTCGATGTCGCGCATCGCCACGATGTCCGGATGACGGAACAGCGCGTTGTCGTCGAAGTTGAATTTGGCATCGAGCGCGATGACATCGCCGCTGCCGGTCAGGATCAGCGGATTGATTTCGGCGAGCGACGCGTCGGTTTCGTCAAACGCCTTGTACAAACCCTGCAATGCAATGCGCGCTTTCGCGATTGAAGCCTCGGGAATGCCTATCTTGCGCGCCACATCGTCGGCTTCGCCGTCCTGGAGACCGGTGCCCGGATCGATAAACACCTTGTGGATTCTTTCGGGCGTGTGCGCGGCAACTTCTTCGATGTCCATGCCGCCCTCGGAACTCGCCATCAGGCAGACGCGCTGTGTGCCGCGGTCGACCACCATGCCGACGTAGAGTTCTTTTTTGATGTCCGCACCTTCCTCGATCAGCAGGCGGCGCACCTTCTGCCCCTCGGGTCCGGTCTGATGCGTCTTCAGCATCATGCCGAGTATCTGTCGCGCGTATTTTTTGACTTCGTCAGGCGAGCGCGCGAGTTTTACGCCGCCACCCTTACCGCGACCACCGGCGTGAATTTGCGCCTTCACCACCCACACCTTGCCGCCAAGCGTCTGCGCGGCTGCAATTGCTTCGTCAACGCTGAAACACGCGATACCGCGCGGCGTGATGACGCCAAAGCGGCGCAGTACTTCTTTTGCCTGATATTCGTGAATCTTCATGGATTGCCCTGTTTATTGCGCATGGCCGACTGCACCGCACATTCCGCTCTGCAATAAATCGCACATCACGAACAATTGCAGCGGGCTACCGCTGATGGCGACATCCATCGATGCCAGCGCGTGCCGGTGTTGCCGGCGACCATGCTGCCGGCAAGACGCGCAAGTATATCTGAATCGCACCGCCGCCAAAGCCGCGGCGATGCGCCACACACGACCTTTTGAAGCGCATTGTGTGATGCCGCTGCAAAGCGATATCGCGATGCGCACTACGGGCATGGTGGCCGCGGTCAAAACAGGTGCTTACGCCGGCAATATCGCGCAGCCCGGCCGCTCACCCCGTGTCAGGCGTAGGCAAACCGAAAACACAAAAAAAAAGCGCAACCCCGAAGGGTTGCGCTGAGGTTCCACCAAAGGAGGAGGTTTTGGAGGATATGCGCCGACACCTGTAAAGGTGCCCAACGCGAAACCATTATGCCCTCAAATCACCCCTCAGGCAAGCATTTTCTGCTGCTTTGCAATAAATCCACAAAATTAAACAATTAATCATTAATTTTCAATAAATTACGATTTTTATAACATTGTCATTCAAGAACAAAATAGGCCATTATGCCGCGCCAGCACCTAGCGCACGACCATGACCGGAATCTTGGCGTAGAACAGCACTTTGCGGGTTTCGCTACCGAGCAACGCCGCGGCCAGCCCCTTGCGGCCGTGCGAGTGCAGCACGATGAGATCGCACGCCGTACCCTCCGCAGTCTTGATGATCGCGTCATAGGGATGATCGTTGGTTTCGCACACCGTATCGCAAGCGACCCCGGCGGCGGCGGCCGTCTGCTTGATGTGTTCGAGGTAGGTTTCAGCGCGTGCGCGCGCCTCTTTTTCAATGCGCTCCTCGGTGACCGGATCGAAAGCGCCCTCGTAGGCAATCATCAGGTGGTAGTCGGGCACGGCATGTACGCCGGTGACGCGCGCGCCATGGAACTTGGCAAGTTCAACGCCGATTTGGATCGCTTTTTTTGACAGCTCGGATCCGTCGGTAGGAATCAAAATATGCTTGAACATACGATCCTCCTTTTGCCTGAACTACGGCGCCGTTATAACAAACGCCTGCGCCGATATCAATTGAAATCTGGCGCCCCGGAAAATCGCGCGAAAAGGCCGCCGCTTTTGGTCATAGAAAGGCCGCTTGAGAGCGATTCGTTATAATTCCGGCCTGCCATCAATTCACGTACGGAATCCCCTCCCATGCCACAAAAACTGATCCTGACCGGCGACGTCAACCTAATGAGCGTCGATGACCCTAGCGTGCCGTTTCGCAAGGTCGCCGCCGAATTCAAAGCCGCCGATGCCGTATTCAGCAATATGGAATGCTGCCTGTATCAACCGCCGGCCGGGCACTCGGTCGAAAACGAAGGATTTTTCGCCAACCCCGTCCCCGCCGGTGAAACGCTCAGGAACGGTGGCATTCAGGCGGTCGGCATCGCCAACAACGTCAACTATGGCGAGGCGGCGATTACCAGCTCGATTGCGCGGCTCGATGAAGTCGGCATTCCGCACACTGGTGCCGGCGCGAACCGCGAAGCCGCCTATGCGCCGGTTATCCTCGAGCGCAACGGCGTGCGCTACGGTTTCATGCAACGCACTGCGGTCTACTGGCCGACCAACCACGAAGCGACCAAACATACGGCCGGCGTTGCCGTCATGAAAGGCCACACCGCGTATCAGCTGCCGCTGCACAAAACACGCGTTGATATTCCGCCGTGCAACCGCCCCGGCCTGCCGCCGGTGATCCTGACCTGGTGCGACGCCGCACACCTCAAGCTGTTCCGCGAAGACGTGGCGGCGCTGCGCGCGAAATGCGATGTGCTGGTGGCCTCTTGCCACTGGGGTTTGAAAAAAGAAGTGCTCGATTACATGAGCGAGTGGGCGCACGCGGCGATCGACGCCGGCGCCGACGTCGTCATCGGGCACGGCCCACATTACTCGCTGCCGGTTGAATCGTACGAAGGCAAACCGATTTTTTACGGCCTCGGCAGCTTTTCATTCCACACCGGCCACGGCGGACGCAAACACGGCAACTGGGTCGGCATGCTCGCGCGCATCGCGATTGACGGCAAAGAGGTCAAGGGCGCGACCTTCCAGTTTGTCCGCCACAACGAGCAGAATGAATCGGTGTTGTGCGCTCTGGCCGACGAACAGGAAACGCTCAAGGAAATTACCGACGGCAGCAAACCTTTCGGCGCCAAACTCAAAACAAAAGGCGATGAAGTCGCGATCGTTTTAAATTAAGGCGCCGCCGCCCGTTATTTGGCGAGGCCGAGTTCCGTCAACACGCCTTTGACTTCATCGTACTCGGCCTTCCACTGCAGCGCGGTGTCGGCGCTATTCTTGTAAATGTTTTCGACCTGATTCTCGACGAGTTCTTTTTTCCATTCGTCGGTTTTCACCAGCGCGCCGAGCGCCGAATCCCAGAACTGGATTTGCGCGCGGCTCATGCCTTTCGGACCGGCCAGCCCGCGCCACAGGTCAAACGCGCTATTGACGCCGATTTCCTTCCAGGTCGGAATTTTTGCCAGCTCGCCGCCAAGCCGCGCCGGCGCACCGATGACAATGATGCGCATCTTGCCGGCCTGCACCTGCTGCAACATCGCCGACGGCGCGCTCGCCGCCACGTCAACGTGTCCACCCAGCAGCGCCGTCATCGAATCACCGCCCGAGCCGAACACCACCGTCTTCAGCTTTTTGATATCGACGCCGCCCGCTTTCATCGCCAGCACGAACGACAGATGCGTGGCGTTGCCGAGGGCCGTGCCGACCGCGACGCTCAGCGAAGCCGGGTCTTTTTTCAGTTGATCGAGCACGTCCTTGCCGGTTTTCAACGGCGACTCGGCGCGCACCGTGATGCCGACGTATTCGGCGCCCATCATCGCCAGCGGCGTCAGGTCGGCCGGGCCGATCGTGCTCTTCGCCGTAATGAAATTCGTCAGCGTGGACAGCGCATTGACCGCCATGAACTGGCCGTCACCCGCGTGCTGGTTGAGATAATTCAGCGCAACCGCGCCGCCGCCGCCCTTATTGACGACGCTGACCGGCGTCAGCACCAGCTTTTTTTCCTGCAATATGCGCTGCACCGCACGACCCATACGATCCTGCGGACCGCCCGCACTGGTGCCGATAACGATTTCAACCGCTTTTTCGGGCTTCCAGGCCTGTGCATTGGCAACAACGGCTGCGAGCATTGAAATCACCGTCACCGATATTTGCACCGCACCACGATATTTGTTTTGCATTTAATCTTCCTGACAATTTGACAATTGCGCCGCACGGCGGCAAACGGGTAGCATCGTACACCAGAGTCGCTATTGCGGCAGCCGCCGCGAAAGGAATTGACATGACCACCAGCAAAGCCCGCCTGCGCCACATCGCGATCTCCGTCTCGGATGTCGCCGCCACGCAGAAATTTTTTGAAGAAGCCTTCGGCATGACCAAAGCCGGCGACGCCGGCCGCGGCGTCTACATGACCGACGGCACCATCAATATCGCGCTGCTTGATTACAAAGGCGGCCGCATCGCCGACATGGACAACGACAAACCGTACGTCGGCACCATCCACTTCGGTATGTGGGTTGATGACCTCGAGCAGGCCGAAACGCAGGCGACTGCCGCCGGCGCGGTGTATTTGCGCGGCCGCCCGACTGCGGCGACAAAAAGCAATTACGAAGTAAAATTTCGCGATCCCACCGGCATCGTTTTTGATCTCTCCGCTGGCGGCTGGAAGGGCGCGGTCAAGGAAGTGAAGCCCGCCGACTGACGGTTGCCGCCGCGCTTGCTGGCGTTATGCTGCACTCCATATAATCCGTACTCCACGCCGCCGACCGAGAAACGGCGCGATTTATTTCAAGCCCTTTCAAAGAGGACATCATGACGACTTCCGTATTGACCGGCTTTGCGCCGCCCGCTGACAACTGCCTGCGCGACAGGTTCACCACCTGGCTGCATCAAGGCTTTGCGCGCTCGATGGTGCCGGTCGCCGCGAGCGTAATCACGACCGACAGCAACGGCCTCACCGCCGGCGAAGTCAAACTTGAAACGCGCGACGGCCCGATTCCGGCCTACCGCGCCGTGCCGGAAAAAGCCGGCAAGTACCCGGTTGTGCTGGTCGTGCAGGAAATTTTCGGCGTGCACGAACACATCAAGGACGTCTGCCGCCGCCTCGCCAAGCTTGGCTACTTCGCAATCGCGCCTGAACTGTATTTCCGTCAGGGCGACGTCACCAAATTTACCGACAACACTGAAATCTTTGCCAAGGTCGTCAATCATGTGCCCGACAGCCAGGTCATGTCGGACCTCGACGCCGCAGTCGTATTTGCCAACGCATCGGGCAAAGCCGACACCGCAAAACTCGGCATCACCGGTTTCTGCTGGGGCGGCCGCATCACCTGGACCTACTGCGTGCACAACCCGAAAGTACGCGCCGGCGTGGCCTGGTACGGACGCCTCGTTGCGCCGTCGAAAGCCGCGCTGCAGCCGGCTTATCCGGTTGAACTCGCCGGCGTGCTGAAAGTGCCGGTGCGCGGGCTCTACGGCGGTCAGGACGCCAGCATTCCGCAGGACCACGTTGAACAAATGCGTGCCGCGCTCAAGGCAGCGAACAACGCCGCCAGCGAAATCATCGTCTATCCCGAAGCGCCGCACGCTTTCTACGCCGACTACCGCCCGAGTTTCCGCAAGGAAGCGGCGGAAGACGGCTGGCAGAAAATGCAAGCGTGGTTCAAGCAACACGGCCTGTGAATACACGCACATTCGCATCAGCGAATGTGCGCCGCTCTCACCCTCTCCCTCCGGGAGAGGGCCGGGGTGAGGGCGCAGCGTTGAAGTTTTCTTCGCTTGGTCTTACCGCAATTTATGCTTGTACATTGGCGAGTTTCGGTGCTGACGTCAACGCGCAAACCTATCCGCAACGCTCCATCCAATTCGTCGTCGCCACCGCGCCCAGCGGCGGCACCGATGCAATCGGTCGCCTGATCGGACAGAAACTTGCTGATGCACTGGGCCAGAACGTCGTCGTCGATAACCGCCCCGGCGCCAGCGGCAGCATCGGCAGCGCGATGATCGCCAAGGCAACGCCCGACGGTTATTCGCTGCTGGTTGCCAACGTCGGCCACGTCGCAATGAATCCGGCCATCGCACGCGTGCCTTTCGACACGTTGCGCGATTTCACGCCAGTGACGCTGCTGGCGAGCGGCCCGCTGATACTGATTACGCATCCGTCGGTGCCGGCGAAAACCGCGCGCGAACTGGTCGCGCTGGCGAAATCCAAACCGGGCAAGCTCAATTATTCAACCGGCGGCAGCGGCACGACGTCGCATTTCGGCATGGAGCTATTCAAATCGGTGACGGCCACCGACATCGTGCACATCCCGTACAAAGGCATTGCGCCGGCCACCGTCAGCCTGATCGCCGGCGAAGTCGATGTGATGATGAATACAACACCGCCGGCATTACCGCAGGTACGCGCCGGCCGGCTGCGCGCAATCGCGATGGCGAGCCTCAAGCGCGCCAGCTTCGCACCGGACGTGCCGACACTGGCGGAATCCGGCCTGCCCGGTTTCGAAGCCGGCGTGTGGTACGGCATCATGGGCCCTGCCAATCTGGCGCCGGATATCGTCACGCGCCTGCATCAGGAACTCGCGCGCATCGTGCGTCTGCCCGAAGTGCGCGAGCGGCTGGCGGTCGAAGGCGTTGAACCGGTTGGCAATACGCCGGCGGAGTTTTCCGCTTATCTCAAATCCGAAATGACCAAGTACGCGGCCATTGCGCAGAAGGCGCACATTCGCGCGGAATGAATTCAGAAGTTATCGGGAAGTACTCAAGTTCAACCTAGCGACTTCATCGACACTACGCTCTATTTCCTTCCAACAGGGCAGCAGCTCTTGATTGAACAAATACGTAATGTAGAAATCTGGCTTCGCAACCATTCGGCCCACACATGAATGGTTACTTCCAAATCTAATTGACCCAGAACAAATGAATGTCGGAATTCCATGCAAAAACTCTTTCCGATCTTCCGGTTGATAAAAATATGAACCGGCAACATTTTTAACCTGCAGTTCTTGCAGCCCCCATCGCTCCATAGTCACTATCGGGGGATTGGATTGATACTCGCGACGCAAATTGTGCAATGGGTTTCCATCTTTGTTCGCAATTTCGGCATCCTCTGGAATAATTTTCCAGTCATCAACGGGAAACACCTTCAGGTAAATTTCAAGTCGTTGGGATTTTGGAACCAAATCGTCGCGGCCGCCTTTCAAGCTAGGCCAATAGAATCGGAGGTCTATCGGAATGTAAGCATCGTCTGACCGACGTGCTTGGATCACCGAATAGATTGCCAATGGGGCCGCGTTACGTTTTCCAAACTTGATCCGATTGACACTTTGACCAGCATATGCGGACTCTGGAAGTGGCGATGCGTGACATTTTGTAGCAAAACCATTACCCAATCCCGCCGCGAGCGAGGATGTCGCTGAAATTGCCCAAAAGGCAATCGCGAGATTTAGCCGCCAAACCAACGGCTCTGGTGATTTCTTTTTTTCGCTCCTCATCATTTCACTCCTACAAATCCAATCTCGTAGGGTGGGCACCTTCGGTGCCCACGGGCAGTACCGTTCACAGCTGAATACGCGTGGGCAACAAGTTGCTCACCCTACCGGTCTGAATAAAACGCCTACGCCGTGGTAAGCACTACCTTGCCGATCACCTTGCGGTCGCGCACCAGCGCCAGTGCTTCCATGTAATTTGCGAGCGGAAACGTCGCCATCACATAAGGCTTCAGCTTGCCGGCGCGATAAAGATCGAACAGCTGTTCGCGCACAGCGAGGCATTTCTCCGGCTGGCGGTCGCGATAATTGCTGAACTGCAATCCGATCAGCGAAATATTTTTCACCAGCAGATGACCGGCTTTGACCTCGGGTATGCGTCCGCCGGCAAAACCGACGACGATGATGCGCCCTGACCACGCGATGGCGCGCAAACAGGCGTCGAACAAGTCGCCGCCGACGTTCTCGACGACGACGTCGACACCACGTTTGCCGACCGCCGCATAGACCTGATCACGCAATCCATCGCGCAGGTTTTCAACACCGGTATCGATGATGTAATCGGCGCCGGCGGCTTTTGCCGCTGCGGCTTTTTCCGCATTGCTGACGGCCGCGAGTACGGTAGCACCAAGCGCCTTTGCCACCTGTACGGTGGCGAGCCCCACGCCACCGGCCGCGCCGGTTACCAGTACCGATTCGCCGGCTTTGATGCCGGCGCGTTCGACCAGCGCGAAATGCGCCGTCATGTAGGTCAAGCCCATCGCCGCGGCTTCGGTAAAACTCATCGCCTCCGGAAACACATGACAGTTAACGGCCTTGGTCACCACCTGCTGCGCGTAACCGCCGTATTCAATTTGCACCAGCACGCGGTCGCCGGGCTTCACGCGAGTAACTTTGGCACCAATCGATTTGACGATGCCCGCACATTCCTTGCCCGGACTGAAGGGCAGCGGCGGCAACACCTGATACTTGCCCTGTATCACCAGCAGATCCGGGAAATTGACGCTGGCCGCCTTGATATCGACCTGCACTTCGCCCTCGCCCGGCTGCGGACTCGCGACGTCCTCGAGCGTCATGCTGTCGAGCGCGCCGAACTGTTTCACTATCAATGCTTTCATTGCTGCCCTCAAACTATTTGCGCCATTGCAAGGCGCGCAGTTTACCCTAGCGCATTCGCCGTACAAACAAAAAGGCGGGGGATGTCCCCGCCTTCTGTATCACCGGCAACCGCGGCGCGCGCCGCGGCTGTTACGATTTGTTACTTCTTTTCGGTCGTACCGGTATCCGCTTTTTTGGCAGTCTTCTTCGCTTTCTTGGCTTTCTTCTCGCCTTTGGCTTTGGCTTTCGGCGTGTCTGCTTTGGCCGGCGCAACTGCTGGCGTTGCCGGGGTCGCAGGCGTCGCTTTGGTTGCATCGCCCTTGGCCTGAGTTGCAGCGGTTGCCGGTGCTGCTTTCGGCGCATCCGACTTGGCCGGCGCTTGCGCGAACGCAGCGAAAGTTGAAGTTGCAAAAATCGCAGCAATCAGCGAAGTGGTCAGTTTGTTCATGATCGGTGCTCCTGTTGTTAATCCGAAATCCGGATGAGCCCAATAACGCGTCAGCATACGGCCGGTTGACGCCCGCATCCTGGCGCTCTGGCACGGCCGCATGTAATTGCTTATAGTAGCGCCTCTTTTCCAATCGCCCCTTTCAGGAAAATCTAATGGAACTCAATCTCAAAGGCCGCTCCGCGCTCATCACCGGCGGTTCGCGCGGCATCGGCTTCGGCGTCGCAGAACGACTCGCCGCCGAAGGCTGCAACCTGCATCTGGCCTCGCGCAGTGCTGACAGTCTTGATGCGGCGCGCAAAAAACTCGTCGATACCTACGGTGTAATGGTCAGCGTCTACCCGCTCGATCTGTCGAGCCACGACAACGCAGTCAACCTCGTCAAGTCCTGCGGCAGCGTCGATATCCTGATCAACAACGCCGGTGCGATACCGAAGGGTTCATTGACCGGTCTCGACGACAAACCGTGGCGCGAGGCCTGGGATTTGAAACTCTTTGGCTTCATCAACGTTGCGCGCGAGGTTTACCGAGACATGTCGGCGCGTAAAAGCGGCGTCATCATTAACGTCGCCGGCACCGCAGGTGAGCGCCCCGCCGCCGAATACATTGCCGGCAGCATGGCCAATGCCGCGCTGATGACGATGTCGCGCGCGCTCGGCGCCGAGAGCGTCAAGGTTGGCGTGCGCGTCGTCGCGGTCAATCCCGGCGCCACCGAAACCGACCGTCAGGTGGTGCGCTGGAAAGCGCTCGCCAAAAAAGATCTCGGCGATGAAAACCGCTGGCGCGAACTCACCACCGGTTTCCCGATGGGCCGCCTCGCCAGCCTCGACGAAGTCGCCAGCACGATCGTGTTTTTATGTTCGGAACGCTCCGGCTATACCAGCGGCTGCGTAGTTACCGTCGATGGCGGTGCGAGCTGGCGCGTTTAGTGATTTACCCGGATTCACATCAGTGAATCCGGGCTGCTCTCACCCTCTCCCTCCGGGAGAGGGTTGGGGTGAGGGATTATTTCAGCCGCACATTACTTTTTCTGCGGCGAGTGCGCGTCGCGGTCGACTGCATTGACCGCGACATCGTAGGCTTTACGCGCCTGCGCTTCTTTCACTTTTGCGGCGTCGAGTTTTTTCTTTGCCGCATCGGCCTGCTGTTTCGCTTCGTCGGTGCGCTTCTGCGTGTCCTTGAAAATCGAATCGGCCTGGCGGAATTCCTGCTCGGCATCGCGCGTTGTCTGTTCGGCGCGCTGCATCTCGCGATAGGCGGTACCCGCCTTCATCTGGTCGCGCTGCAACTGCCCGTCACTCGGGCGGCCGGTTTCGACCGGCGCTTGGGCGAAGCAAGGCGCTGCGGCCAGCAAAAAAATTATGGTGAGAATTCGCATATCGTAGTCTCCGCATTCCCGGCAAATCGATTGCATAGTTTAACTCACCACCCCGCAGCGGTGGTTGGACGCCCGCGCGCCACCACGCGATAATCGCCGCTCATCTGGTTTTTGCGGAGCAGGTATGAGTTATCAACGTTTCGAAGTCGAATCCGGCATCGAACTCAATATCGCCATCGACGATTGCACCGACCCGTGGGCCGGCGCCGAAACGGTGTTGATGGTGCACGGTCTTGCCGAAAGCGGCGAGGCCTGGCGCGGCTGGGTGCCGCATCTGGCGCGCCAATACCGCGTTGCGCGCATTGACCTGCGCGGCTACGGTCGCTCGACGCCGATGCTGGCTGATTACGTGTGGACGATGGAGCGCCTGCTCGACGATCTCGCCGCCGTCATCAAATATCTCGGCTGCAGCAAGGTGCACCTGATCGGCGCCAAAAGCGGCGGCTCGATGGTGCTGACCATGGCGGCGCGCAAACCCGAACTGGTGCGCTCGGTAATCGCCGTCACCCCGCCGGTCGTTGCTGCCGCAGGCACCACCGATTGGCTGGTGCAAATCGAAGCCGAAGGCGTTGAGGCCTGGGCAAAGAGCACCATGGCCGGCCGTCTCGGCAGCAAAGCCAGCCCGGAAGAAGTCGCTTACTGGATCAAAAACATTCAAGGCAAGACGCCGCTGTCGACACTGCAGGGTTATCTGCGCTGGGTGCCGGGTCTCGACATCCGCGCAGAAGTGCCCGGCATACTTTGCCCGAGTTTAATTATCACGACCACCGGCAGCGGGCTGCGCACCGTTGATAGCGTCAAAGCCTGGCAGCAGAAACTAGCGCGCTCGGAACTACTAGTGATCGATGGCGACGCCTGGCATGCCGCCGGCGCCTATCCCGATGTGTGCGCCAAAGCGGCGGCGGAATTCCTCAGTCGTTTAAACGCTAACTGACGCAATCGCATTTGTGGCGCAGGCGAGGCGCCTGCGCCACAGTAACATGTCGCGCTGCGCGTCAAGACAAGGCAAACGGGATGCGACGTCCGCTCACAGCGCCAGCAGATCGAACAATTCGTTGACCGGCGTTGTCAGCAAACGCTTGCGGTCGAGGCACAAATCCACCACCGCGCGCCGCTGCTTGTCGGCGAACACACGCGCCGCATTCTTTTCAAATTTTTCGATCAACAGCGGAATACCGTCGCGGCGGCGGCGCGGATGGCCGGCGGCGAATTCGACTTCGACGCGTTTCGTACTGCTGCCATCCTTGAAATGCACGCGGATCGCATTCGCGTTCGAGCGCAGATCCGGGTCGAGAAAACCGCTGCTGTAGCGTTTGTCTTCATAAACCACTGTCTTCGCGCGCAGCGGATCGATACGCGGATCGGCCGCAATGTGGTCTTCGTAATCCTCAGCGGTCAGACGACCGAAGATCAAGCCGATCGCCGCTACGTACTGCAGACAATGATCGCGGTCGGCGAAATTCGCCAGCGGCCCGGTCTTGTTCAAAATGCCGAAAGCGTAGCCATAGGTCCACAGCTCGATTTTCGCAATCCCGCCGACGCGGTCTTTCACCAGCGGATGCAAACGGATCGCCGCCTCCGCTGCGGTCTGCGCGTGGAAGGCCGCCGGAAATGAAATCTTGAATTGCACGTTCTCGACGATGTACGTGCCGTACGGCCGCTGAAACGTAAACGGCTTGCCATCGGCGAGCACATCGTAAAACCCCCAGGTCTTCGCCGTCAGCGCAGTCGGATAACCCATCTCGCCCTTCAAGGCGAGCAGCGCCAGCCAGACGCCGCGGCTTGCCGCATCCGCCGCCGCCCACGATTTGCGCGGTCCCGCGTTCGGCTGGCGGCGGAACGTCGCCAGCACGTGGCCATCGATCCAGGCATTCGACACCGCATTGATGATTTCGTCGCGGCTACCGCCAAGCAGTTTGGTCACCACCGCCGCCACCGCAATTTTCACCAGCAACACATGATCGAGCCCCATGCGTTTGGTAAACGGGTTTTCGATCGCGAGGCCACCCATCACCTCGTAGCATTTGATGGCCGCGTCGAGTACTTTTGCGACAGCAATCGGCGACTTACCCTGCGCAATACGCGTGCGGCTCACCCAATCGGCGACGGCGAGTATGCCACCGAAACAATCCGACGGATGCACCACGGTTTCGCCGTTGAACGCGTCGTTGTAGTCGAGCCAGCGTATCAGCACACCGATGTTGAACGCCGCCGTCACCGGATCAAGTTGATACGGCGTCGCCGGCACGCGCGCGCCATGCGGCACGACAGTGCCGGCCACCACCGGCCCGAGCAATTTTGTGCAATCGGGATAGGCCATCGCCTCGAAACCGCAGCCAAGGCTGTCGATCAGACAATAGTGCGCGGTTTCCAGTGCGCGCGCGCTGCGCACGCGGTAGGTATCAACGTAATCGGCAATATCGGTGATTACGCGGTCGGGCGCGGGACGCGCGCCGCTCGAATGACTGGACATGAATTGAAACTTCCAGGGAAAATTTACACGTCAAGCTTAACATCGTTCACGCAGACGTTTTCGCCGCGCGCCGCGCACAGAACAGCAGCATCTGCTATGGTAGCGCCTGACGCGATGCCGCAACGGCGCGCGCAACAATATCAGGCACCACTCATCGGAGAGACCATGCGACATACCGAACAGCGCCAGCGTCTGCGCGCAATTTTTGCCGGCAACCAGTGTTTTTCACCTGCCACCGTTTATGACGCGCTGTCGGCGCGCGTCGCCGAATCGGTCGGCTTCCAAATCGGCATGCTCGCCGGTTCGGTGGCGTCGAACACCACGCTGGCCGCGCCCGATCTCATCATCATCACGCTGACCGAATTCGCCGACCAGGTGCGCCGCATCATGCGCGAGAGCAATCTGTCGCTGGTGGTCGACGCCGATCACGGCTATGGCAACGCCCTGAACGCCATGCGCACCGTGCAGGAACTCGAACACGCCGGCGTGTCGTGCATGTCGATTGAAGACACCGTGCTGCCACGCCCGTTCGGGCAGAAAGTGCCCGAAACCTACACCTCGATTGAAGAAGGTGCGGCCAAGCTGCGTGCCGCGGTGTCGGCGCGGCAGGATCCGGCGCTGATGATCGCCGGCCGTTCGTCCTCACTCAAAAGCGAAGGCCTCGAAGGCGCGCTGGCGCGTTTCAAAGCCTACGAAAAAACCGGCGTCGATGCGATTTTCGTTGTCGGCCTCGACTCCATCGAGCAGATCAAAGCGATCAACGCTGCGGTCAAACTGCCGATCATCGTCGGCTCAGCGCCCACCTCGATCAAACGCGAAGACCTCGCCCCCTATAACGTGCGCATCATGCTGCAAGGCCATCAACCGGTGGCGGCCGCAGTCAAAGCGCTGCAGGAATGTTACAGCCACCTATTTAAAGGCGGCGCAACGGCCGATCTGAAATCGAAAATCGCCTCGAACGAAGAGATGGAAAAACTGCTGCGCGCCGATTTGTACAAACAATGGCAGCAGGATTATTTGCGTTAGCCTGCGTCACTACTGGCGTTCCGGTTTTCCGCAACGTCAGTTGCCCGCCTTCAGACCCGCCTCGCGGATAAGCCGGCCCCAGCTGTCGTGGTCGGCTCGGACTTTTTTCGCGAAATCCGCGGGGCTCAGCAGCAGTATCTCGACATTCTGCGTCGCGTAATATTCCTTCACGTCCGGCAGCGTCATCACTTTACCGATCGCGGTGTTGAGCCGCTCGACGGCGTCCGGCGGCGTCGCCGCCGGTGCGAAAATGCCGTGAAAACCGCTGTAATCGTAATCAGGCACGCCGGCCTCGGCCATGGTCGGCAACTCGGGCATCACTTCGGCGCGCGTACGGCCGGTGGTTGCCAGCGCACGCAGCTTGCCGGTTTTGACATGCGGCGCCATGACGACGACGGAAAAAAACATCATGTCGAGCCGCCCGCCGATCAGGTCGGCCAGCATCGGGCTGGTCGCTGCATAGGGCACATGCGTGGCCTTAATGCCGGCGCGCGCTTTGAACAATTCGCCTGCAAGATGAAAACCGGTGCCGTAGCCGGGCGAACCGAAGTTAAGCGTGCCCGGCCGGCGTTTGGCGAGCGCAACGAGTTCAGCCACCGATTTGGCCGGTACCGACGGATGCACCACCAGCACCGCGGAGAACTGCCCGAGCGGCGCCACCGGCAGCAGGTCGCGCATGACGTCGATCGCCATCTGCTCCTGCATATGCGGATTGGTGGTGAACGACGAACCGGGACCGCTGTAGACCGTGTAGCCGTCGGCCGGCGACTTGGCGACGAGTTCCATCGCGATGTTGCCCGAGGCGCCGGGGCGGTTGTCGATGACCACCTGCTGACCGACCGACTCGGCAAGACGCCGCGCCATCGGCCGTGCCAGCGCATCGCTGTTGCTGCCGGCGGTGAAACCGATGACGATGCGGATCGGCTTCTGCGGAAAGGGTTTGGCCGTCTGCGCGTTCGCGCAGTTTGCCGCGCACACGACCGCAACAAAAGAAAAAAACAGGCAAACACGGTTTGACGCGATAGAGATCATTCGACCCTCACCCCAAAAAACGCCGAAACAGACAGGTTTGCGCAAAGCCCGTGCATTATCGGGCTTCGGGGAATTTTTTTACAAGCCGCAATCGCGAAACATCAGGCAGAGAAACGCAACGCGCGGCGCAAAACGCTATGATGCGGTCTCCGCATCGCAGGAACACGCGCATGAAACTCTGGCAGGACAACAACGATAACTGGCAGGCCGCGCAGGACGAACTCGCCGCCGCCGGCCTCACCGATGGCCTGCCGGTCGTGCCACCGACCGCGGCGCGTGTCAGCGCCATGCTGGCAGGCTTCGATCCGGCGGAAGTATTGACTCAACTGCCGCCGCTGTTCGCCGATGTCACGTGGCAGGATGTTGCGATCAACGCGGTGATGGCCGGTTGCCTGCCGGCGTATCTGCCGGTGGTCGGCGCGGCAGTTGAAGCCATTGCATCGGGCGAATTCAATCTGGTCGGCATCGCCACCACCACCGGTTCGGCGGCACCGATGATCATCGTCAACGGCCCCGTCGTCGAAAAAATCGGCCTCAACGCCGGGGGCAACGTCTTCGGCCCGGGCAACCGCGCCAATGCGACCATCGGCCGCGCGCTGACACTGGTGCTGCGCAATGTCGGCGGCGCGATTCCCGGCGAACTCGACATGGCGACCATCGGCCAGCCGGCCAAATACACGTGCTGCATCGCCGAAAACGAAGCGGCCAGTCCATGGTCGCCGCTGCATGTCGAACGCGGCTTCGACAAAAACGACAGTGTCGTCACCGTCGTCGGCATTTCCGGTTCGGTCGAAGTCGTCGATTCATCGAGCAGCACGCCCGAAGACCTCGCGCAGACTTTCGCTCAATCAATGCTGATCGCAGGTACCGCCGGCAGTGGTGGATTATTAGGCGGCGGCGAACCGCTGCTCATCATGCCGCCGGAAATCGCGCAGGCGTTTGAACGCGCCGGCTGCAGCAAGGCACAGGCAAAAGCGCTGATTCATGAACGCGCGGTGCTGCCGCGCGATCGTTTGTCCGGCGCCATCCGCGCACACCGTGCCGTACTCGCGCAATCGGCCGGCGAAGATCCGAATGCGGATTTGCGGATTGCGAAGGCGTCCGACGACGTGATGATCGTCATCGCCGGCGGCGTCGGCGTCAAAGCCGCTTACCTGCCTACGTGGGCGGGCATGACCGTGGCGGTCAGCCGTAAGTTGCGTAGCAAATAATAAACGCGCAGACCGCGTCAGAACCCGTAGCCCGGATGAAATGAAATCCGGGGTTGGGCGCCCCGGAATACGCTGCGCTCCTTCCGGGCTACAGGCTCACTCAGCGCACACTCCGGAGCAATAGATACTTGTCAGATGCGATTGCCGGTAATCGCCTCGAAATGCTCGGCGAACGGCGGCTCGACCCAAAAGTTGACCAGCAGATCGCGGAAGGCCGCGCGGCGCGGCGACTGGCGAAAATTGACTTCGTGCGCTTCGATGCTTTCCCAGCGGATCAGATAAAAATATTTGCCCTTGGTTTCGACACAACGCTGCATCTCGTGCGAAATATAGCCGGGCGTGCTGGCTGAAATTGCCGCGGCCTGCGGAAACACCGCTTCAAATTCGGCGATCAATTCCGGTTTAATTTTCATGATGGCCACTTCAAGTATCATGCTTGCTCCTCATTTATTTTGGTTGGATTGCAACGGTGCCGGCGAAATTTTTACCGCCACCCGCATAGTTTACGCATTACCAGGCGCGGCACACGGCGGCCGACGCTGAAATCTCTTTCAATACCGGCATTGAAAATTCAACCTGATCAGCGCCTAGAGTTCCTCGCCGCCCGGCGCCTGTCCGCGTACCGCACGCCGCCGTCCAGCGGCAAGGCCCGTCTGCACCCACGGCGGCACCTTGAACAGCTCAATCAGAAAATCGACGAACACCCTGAGCTTGGGCGCGACACGCTTCTGCTGGCGAAACACCACTGATATGTCATAGCCCTCGGTTTTGTAATCGGCGAGGATTTCCACCAGCTTGCCGCCTTTCAGCCGCGGCTGCGCGTAATACTCGGCGACCTGAACGATGCCGAGACCGGCGGCGGCGGCGGCGACCAGCGCTTCGCCGCTGTTGAAAGTCATAAAACCGTTCATCGCGACGTGGCGCATGGCGCCGCTGCTTTTGAAACGCCATTCGCGGATGCGGCCATTGCGCGGCCGGCGGTAGGTGAGACAGGCGTGGCCCGTGAGTTCCTCGGGCGTGCGCGGCGTGCCGCGTTCAGCGAGGTAACCAGGCGAAGCGCAGACGAGATAACGCGTTGACGTCAGCGGCCGCACCGCCAGCCGCGAATCCTGCAGTTCGCCGACCTGCACCGAGAGGTCGATGCCGGCCTCCATCGAGAACGGTACAAAATCGCTGAACACGATTTCCAGCGATACCGCCGGATAGTCGCGCATGAAATCCGGCAGATGCGGCACGATCCACATGCGGCCCAGGGCCGACGGCATGCTGACGCGCAAACGACCGCTCGGTACGCGGCCGGCGCGCCCCGCCATCAACTCGGCCTCTTCGAGATCGGCGGTGATCTGTTTGCAACGCGCATAAAACTCGGCGCCCTCGGCGGTCACCGAAAGACGGCGCGTCGTGCGGTTAAGCAAACGTACCGACAAGCGGCGTTCGAGGCGCGCCAGCGACGCGCTGACCGCAGAGGTCGAGACGCCGAGCGCGCGCGCCGCGCCGCTTAACGTGCCGGCCTCGGCGACGCGCAGGAATACGAATATGCCGTGCAGGCTGTCCATCGGGAGTCGGTTTTATTGTCAATTCCGAAGTTAACAGTGATTCTAGGTCGGTTCGGCTGTTCTATCCAGAGCGAGTTCACTAGAATCGTCCGCTCGCCGCGTTCGCACCACGCGAACCGGTCGCGCATTCAACAGGAACAACGGGAAAAACTATGGCGCTCATTCTCCGAGGCGTAATGCAAAGCCCGGTCACTCCGCTGAAGGAAGACTTCAGCCTGGACATACCGACCTACGAAAAACTCGTCGATTTTCATGTGCGCACCTGCGCGACCGCGATCTCGTGGCCGCACCACAAGGCCGAATCGCACAATCTGACGAAGGAAGAGCGCATGCGCGGCGCCGAGGCCACGGTCAATGCCGTGCACGGCCGCGTGCCGGTGTCGATTCACGTCAGTTCTATGTCGGTTGAAGATGCGATGGATCTCGCGCAGCACGCACAGAAAATCGGCGCCGACGCGATCATCGCCATCACGCCGTATTTCTGGGCACCCTCGCCCGACGCGATTTACGATTACTTCGTGCGCCTCGGCACTTCGATCGATCTGCCGATGATCGCCTACAACTCGCCGGCCTATCTCGAAGGCGTCGAGTTCACCGCAGAACTGATCGAGCGCCTGCTATTGCGGCTGCCCAATCTGGTCGCGATGAAGGAAGCCTCTTTCAACAGCGAGAAATTCATGGAAATCTCGCGCGTGGCATTGAAAGTGCGGCCGAGTTTCTCGATCGTCGCCGGCGTTGAATTTCTTGCGCCCTCGGTGCCGCTCGGCTGCGTCGGCTCCTACTCGTCAGCGGGTGCCATCTGCCCTAACCTGTGCACCGCGCTATTCGACGCCTGCATCAACGGCCGAAGCCGCGAGGCGCGTGAACTGCAGTTCAAACTCGCCGCGCTGTGGGATCTGTTCCGCGACCAGTATCCGTCGTCGCTGAAGGGCGGCATGGTCGCGATGGGCCGCTATGTCGGCCCGACGCGTCCGCCGCTGCCGACTGCAAGCAAAGAGCGAGAAGCACTGATCGCCAAGAAGCTTGAAGAACTTGGCATTTTGGATACCGAGCCGCACGGCTGGTAATCAGGAACCCACAAAGGTCTATGAAGATGAGTACATTCACCCCAGGTCTGGTCCACACGCCGGTGACACCGTTCACGCCGGATCTCAAAATCGATTACGGCACTTTCGAAAAACTGATCGCGTTTCATCTGCAGAACGGCGCCGAAGCGCTGGCTGTGCAGATGCACGAAGGCGAATCGGTCAGCCTGTCCGACGCCGAGCAGCGCAAGGTGATCGATTTCGTCATCAGGCAGGTCAAGGGCAAGGTGCCGGTCATCGCGCATGTCAGCGATCCGGGCACGGCCATCGCCGCCGACCGCGCGAAGTACGCCGAAAAAGCCGGCGCCGCCGCCGTCATCGCGACCTCCACTTACTACTGGACGCCGCCGGCGAACATGGTTCTCGAACACTTCGCTTCAATTGGTAGTGCAGTGAAAATCCCGTTCTATGTGCTGTTTACGCCCGATGAATTGGGCGGCACTCATCACATCAACGCCGATATGATGATGAAACTGATCGACCGCCTGCCGAACTTCGCCGGCGTTGCCGATGCCAGTCTCGACTGGCAGTTCATGATCAACGTCGTCTCCAACGCGTGGCGCAAGCGCTCCGATTTCCAACTGGTGTCGGGCAACGAATACATGGTGTCGGCCGGCGCGGTCGGCGCCACCAGCATGTTCACTTCGCTCGCTACGATCGCGCCCAAGCGCCTGCAAAAGCTCTACGAGATCTGCCGCACCGAAAAATATTTCGATGCGCGTGAAACGCAGGAAGAAATCGTTGTGCTTCGGCAGATACTCAAGCGCTACGGCCGCGGCGGCCTCAAGGGTGCGCTGCGCGCGATGGGCCGCGACTGCGGCCAGGTGCGCCCGCCGCTCGATCCGCTGAGCACGGCCGAACAGGAAAAACTCGCCGGCGAACTGAAGGCGCTGTCGTGGCTGGAGTCGGAGCCCAAGGGCTGGTAATTCGACCGGCCATAAGCCTCAAACGAACTCCTTCGTTGTCGTGTAGTCTATCGACGTGCTCTGGCCAGCGCCGCGGCACGTCGCTTTTTTTGAACGGAGCATCGTCATGATGATTCGAACGCTTTTTTCGATCGGCCTCTTTGCTTGCGCGCTGAGCGCGCCCGCCGCCGAACAAACCTATCCGAACCGGCCGATCCGCATGGTGGTGCCGCAGTCCGCGGGTGGCTCGATGGACACCAACGGCCGCGCGCTCGCAGACATTCTGTCGCGCGAGCTCGGCCAGAATATCGTCATCGATAACCGCGGCGGCGCCAACGGCATCATCGCCGGCGAAATGCTCGCGCACGCGCCGGCCGACGGCTACACCTTTCTCTACACCTCGAACTCGATCATCAACAACCAGCTCGTCAAGGCCAAAGCACCGTTCGACGTGCTGCGCGATTACGAACCGGTCACCAATGTCGGCAAGCTGCCCGGCTATCTGGTGCTGGTCAATACGACCGTGCCGGCGCAAACCTTCAAGGAATTGATCGAACTCTCAAAAAATGCGCGCGATCCGCTGCGCTATGGCTCGGGCGGCATCGGCAACGCGCAACATCTGCTGGGTGAACTCTTCAACGCGCGCGCCGGCACAAAATTTGTGCACATTCCCTACAAGGGCCTGCCGATCACACCGCTGCTCGCCAACGAAATCCAGGTCGCCTTCGCTGCACCCACCACCGTACTGCAGCACATCAAGGCCGGCCGCCTGCGCGCGCTGGCGGTAACCTCGCCGAAACGCTGGAGCGGGCTGCCCGACGTGCCGGCCACCGGCGAAGTGATTCCCGGTTTCGTCTATGAAGCCGCCTGGCACGGCATTTTCGCGCCGGCAAAAACGCCGCGCGCCATCGTTTTGCGCTGGCAGGCCGAAGTCGCGAAAGCGATCCGCGTGCCGAAAATGCGCGAATTACTCGAAGGCGGCGGCTATGTGCCGGTCGGCGATACACCCGAGGAATTCCGGCGTTTTCTCGAAGGCGAACTGAAACAGGGCCGCGAGTACATGCGCATCGCCGGCGTCAAACCGGAATAACGCGGCGCCGCCGCGCAGGAGCAAATTCATGAATCTTCGCACAACAGCAATCACCTGCATCTGCATCGCGGTCGCATCGGCGGCGTCGGGCCAGAGCTATCCGAACCGGCCGATCCGCATGATCATTCCGCAACCGGCCGGCGGCACCATGGACACCAATGCGCGCGCGCTGTCCGAACCGATGGCGCGCGAACTCGGGCAGAACATCGTCATCGACAACCGCAGCGGCGCCAACGGCATCATCGCCGGCGAAATTCTGGCAAAGGCGCCGCCCGACGGCTATACGCTGCTCTACACATCAAGCTCGCTGATCTACAACCAGGTCATCAACAAAAACGTGCCGTTTAATGCGCTGCGCGACTTCGCGCCGATCACGCAAATGGCGCAAACCTTCGGTTATCTTGTGCTGGTCAATCCCCAGCTCGGCGTGACATCGATGCGCGAGCTCGTTGATGCCAGCAAAAAGCGGCCGATGAACTACGGCTCCGGTGGCATCGGCAACAGCCAACATTTTCTCGGCGAACTGATCAACATCCGCTCCGGCGCCAAACTCGTGCACGTGCCGTACAAAGGGCTCGCACCGCTGATCGCCGCGGTCATCAGCAATGAGGTGCAGGTTGGATTCGCAACACCTTTGACCGTCGTGCAACACATCAAGTCAAACCGGCTACGCGCCGTCGCCTACACCGGCAACAAGCGCTGGCCGGACATGCCGGATTTGCCGACGATGGCTGAAGCAGGCGTCGCCGACTGTGTGTTCGAGCCGGGCGGTCACGGCATCTATGCGCCTGCGGCCACGGCGCCGGCGATCATCAACCGCATCCAGACGGCCGTCGCCGCGGCGATCAAAACACCGAAGATGCTCGAACACCTGAGCCACGGCGGCTATCTCGCCATCGGCAGCACGCCCGCCGAATTCAGGCGTTATCTGGAAGCGGATCTCAAACGCATCACCGAAATCGCCAGTATCGCCAAAATCGAAGCGCAGTGACGCGTCACAATGCCGGAAATCAAATGATCAAGCTTTATTACATGCCTCCCTCGGGCAACTCCTACAAAGTACGCATATTGCTGTCGCTGCTCGACGTGCCGCACGAAAAAATTCTTCTCGACAACGTCGCACGCGAACACAAATCTCCGAAGTTTCTGGCTTTGAATCCGCGCGGCGAAGTGCCGGTGATGGACATTGACGGTGTAATTTTGTGGGATTCGGCAGCCTGTCTCGTTTACGTCGCGCGGCAATTCGGCGGTGACATCTGGCTGCCCGCCGAACCCGTACAGATGGCGCAGGTCATGCAATGGGTGGCGCTCGCCGGCAACGAAATCCAGTTCGGACTGCAATATGCGCGGCGCGGCATGCTGCACGACCGCTGGACCGCCGGCAATCTCGAGCAGGGCCAGGCCATTAGCCATGTCGCGCTGGGCGTACTCGAAGGCCGCCTCAAAAACAACGACTGGCTCGCTCTCGGCCGCACCACCATCGCCGACATCGCCTGTTTTCCGTACGTCGAAACCGCGCCGCAAGCCAGGATCGCACTCGAAGACTATCCGGCCGTTGTGAAATGGATTGCACGCTGCAAAGCGCTGCCGCGCTGGGCGCAACGTTAGCGCTGCGCTTCCAGCGACTCAATCAGAAGTTTCAACGCCGCCGCTGCAAACGCGATCATGTTTTCCATGCGGTCGCTTTTGCCGGTGCGCAACGTTGCAACACGCTCAATCGCACCCGCCACCGCAACGCAGGTATGCCCCGCCGGATCCCCGTAACGATTACCCGTCGGCCCCGCCGCGCCGGTTTCGCCAATACCCCAGTCGGTAGCAAAACGCCCGCGTGCAATACGCGCGCGCACCAGCGCGTGATGTTCGGTTGCCGCGCGTATGCCGCCCAGTTCCTCTTCGCGAAAATCGCGCACCGCATCCCAGGCCTGGCGCGTGTAAACGACCACGCTGCCGATGTAGTATGCCGAGGCACCGGGCACCGCCAGCAGTGCGGCCGAAATCAAACCGCCGGTCGATGATTCGTTGAGCGCAATCGTCTGCTTGCGCGCTTTCAACAGCAGCGCCGCCTGTTCCGCCAACGGCATCAGTTCACGCATCTGCTGTCTCCCCCCGCGGCCGGTTTCGCCGCACCGGCATTTGTTATGATGAACAAGTTCAAATTACGCGTCGATGATTCAACATGATTGTAACGCGAACGTGAAGCGGAGCAAAAACATGCGGCGCCGTATTTTCGCGACCTTGCTGGTGCTCGCGCTGGCGGCTTGCACCAGTGCGCCGCCGGTAGCGCCGCGGCCGCGGGTCAATGCCAAACCCGATCCGGAACTCAGCTGCCGCATGCTCAAGGCGTCGTATTGCGCCTATGACGTATCCGTCGGCAACTACGACGGCGCCAATCGCAGCGCAAAACTCGAGCGTTGCGAATCGAGCACGGAAATACAGTTGCCGCCGGCGCTGGCGCTGGCGGCAACGCCGCCACCGTTTGCCTACCTGACGCCCGGCGGCACCAATGCGTTTCTGCTCATGCATACGCGACGCGACGAAATCATTCTTGCTTTCCGCGGCACCATCACCCTGGGCAACGGTCTGCTGGCCTATCTCGACTGGCTCAACAATATGCAGGCGTCGCGCGTAAGCGACGAGTATCTGGGCAATGTGCATTTCGGTTTCCACAATGCATTATTCGATCGCCAGCTTGCCGACAACATGTGGGAATCGTTATGGCGGGTCATGCTGCGCCTGCGCGCAGAGAACGCCTTCGCCGGAAAAAAACTCTATATCACCGGCCACAGCAAGGGCGGCGCGCTCGCCCTGCTCGCCGCGGCGCGCCTGAAGAAGGAATTCGGCATCACACCGGCGGCGGTCTACACCTTCGAAGCGCCGCGCGCCGGCACGGTCGATTTCGCGCAGCGTTACGCCGAGCTCGACATTCCGACATTCCGCTTCGAAAACCGCGGCGATATCGTGCCGCACATGCCGCCCGAGTCCGGCGAAACCGAAATACTCGCGGCACTCGGCCTGCCCTCGCTGACGGTTTCGTGGTGGGATCCCTACGTATCGATCGGCCAGCTCGGTTTTATCGACTGGGACCGCTCATTGCGGTTTCCCGAGGAAACGCCAGAATTCCAGGCACGCCGCTCGCGCGAGTTCGTTAGCAACCTCGTCAACGGCGACACGCGCGGCGTACTGTCCGAGGAATTGCGCGGCAGATTGCAGTTCAATCACCGTGTGCTGCCGGGCGGCCCGAGCTACTTCGAAGTGCTGTGCGGCGGCCGCGCGGCACCCTGAGCACGCGCAACCCGCTGATTCATCAACCGGTCCTGCGGTCGCTAGCCGCGCGGTAGCGGATTCACCGCGCCGGCGCTATGATAAAAACATCGTATCGACCGGAGTCTGCCATGCCGCGCTCAATTCGCATGATCATCGAAGATCAGGAAGTCGTCTCAGCCACTGCCGACACCACCGTGCTTGAAGCGGCGCGATTGATGAAACAACGCAAAGTCGGTGCGGTAATAGTCGTCGAAGCCGGCCGCCTGGTCGGCATTTTCACCGAACGCGATGCGCTGTTCCGCGTCGTCGCTGACGGCCGCGACGTGCAGCACACCCAGCTCTCCGAAGTAATGACGCGCAGCCCGCAGTCGCTGCATCCGGACAAATCATTCGGCGAGGCGCTGCACATTATGCACATCAACGGATTCCGCCACGTACCGGTGGTCGAGGACGGTCGCCCGATCGGCATGGTCTCGGCGCGCGACGCACTCGGCCCTGAACTTGAGGATTTCGTCTACGAAATGCTGCGCCAGGAGCAGGTCGACAACGTTCTGGCCTGAGGCGCGGCGGCGCCGGCCGCGCAATTTGCCTGCGTCAGCGGGCGTACTAGCCGTTATACTTCTGTTTTTGCTGCAATCGGCCGCCGTGACGGCGCCCGCGGCAAACGATTGAATTCAGGACACCACGCGTGACCCGCCAAAAAGATACGCTGGCAGTATTGTTCGCGGACGTAAGCGACAGTACCCGCCTCTACGAAAATATGGGGGATACCGCGGCATTTACGCAGGTGCGTGAATGCCTGCAGATCCTTAACGAAGCCGCGCAGCATTTCAACGGCCGGGTGGTCAAAACCATCGGCGACGGCGCCATGTGCGTATTCAGCAGCGCAAACGATACTGCGCACGCGGCAATTGAAATGCAGGATCGCATCGATTTGCGGCCGCCCTCACCCGGCAGATCAAAATTGACTATCCGCATCGGCTTTCATTACGGCGCCGTGCTGCGCGAAGGCGATGATGTATTTGGCGACACCGTCAACGTTGCCGCGCGCATGTCCGGCCTCGCCGTGCCCGGGCAGATATTAATGACGGCCTCGACGGTTGAAATGCTGTCGGCGGAATTGCGGCAGAAAACACGCCGCCTCGATGCGCTCGCGGTCAAAGGCAAGGCGCAGGCCATCGACATCCAGGAACTGCAGTGGCAGGACAGCGACTCCGCGACACTGGTGCCCGGCCGCAATTCCGGCTTTGCGCATTTGACCGAGCCGCGGCTGCGGTTGATCTGCCAGGGCCGCGAACTCGAATACCGCATGACCATGACGATAGGGCGCGACCCCGGCCACGACATCGTGATTCTCGACAAGATGGCGTCGCGCAATCATGCGCGCATCGAAAAACGCCTCGATAAATTCGCGCTCATCGACCAGAGCGCGAACGGCACCTACGTCACCATCAGCGGCCGCGATGAAATCGTCCTGCGGCGCGAGGAGCTCATTCTCTACGGCAGCGGCAAGATCGCCTTCGGCGAATCGTCGCGGCGCCAGGCTGACGTAACGCTGATCGAATTCCACTACGAATCGCCCGAAGAACGCCTCGCCTCGGGCAAGTAAGCGCCGGCGCCGGATTTAACCAGGGAGCAGGGAGAAAGCGCATGGCAGCAGCAGGCAAACTGGCCGGTGAAACGGCAATCGTCACCGCAGCAGGTCAGGGCTTGGGCGAAGAAATCGCGAAAACCTTTGCGCGCGAAGGTGCCAACGTCGCGGTGGTCGATATCAATCTAACGGAAGCCGATCGCGTCTGCGCGGAAATCAAGGTGGCCGGCGGTGTGGCAATTGCCTTCAAGACCGACGCGACGAAAAAACCCGAAGTCACGTCGATGGTTGCCGCGGTTATCGCACAATGGGGCACGGTCGATATTCTCGTCAACGCCGCCGGCGGCTTTCACCAGTTCGCGCCGATCACTGAAATCGCCGAAGAAGAATGGGACCGCGTCATCAACGTCAATCTGAAAAGCGCTTTTCTCTGCGCGCAGGCGGTGGCGAAAACCATGATGGAAAAACGCAAGGGCCGCATCATCAGCATTTCGTCCGGCGCCGGCGTCGGCCCCAATCCGCATGCGCCGTCCTATCTGCCGTACGGCGCCGGCAAAGCCGGCCTGATCGGATTTTCGAAACTGCTGGCACGCGACATCGGCGAATACGGTGTCACCGTCAACACGGTGGCGCCCGGCACCACGCTGACGCCGCGCGTGCGCAAGGTGCGCGACGCCGCCAGCATCGAGATCATCAAAAGCCGGAATCCGATGAAGTCGCTGGTCGAACCGGAAGACTGCGCGGCTGCCGTGCTGTTTCTCGCCTCGAAAGACGCGCGCTATATCACCGGCGTCAACCTGAACGTCAACGCCGGCAACATCATCGTCTGAAGCGCCACTGCGATCATGCCGCGCGTCGTCGCACTCTATCGTTATCCGCTCAAAGGCGGCACGCCTGAAGTCTGTGCCGCGTTAAATGTGCTCGCCGAAGGCCGCATCGCCGGCGACCGCGCGCTGGGCTTCCGTTTTGCCGATTCCGGATTGGCCGATACCGCTTGGAGCAAAAAATACGGTTACGCGGTGCTGGTGAATACGCCGGCCATCGCGCAACTCGAAACCCGCTTCGATGCAACAACGCGGCGTCTGCGCATCGCCCACAACGGCACCGTACTTGCCGAAGACGCGCTGGATGACGCCGGCCGCCGGCGGCTCGCCGCCGCAGTGCAAACCTATGTGCTGGCGCAACCGGGCAATCCGCTGAGCGGCCATTCGGAACGCCTGCCGCTCGAATTGATCGGCGACGGCATCACACCGCGCTACCAGGACAGCGAACGCGGCGAGATTACGCTGCACAGCCGCGAAAGCCTTGCCGCGGTCGCCGCCGCATGCGGTGATGCAGCGCTTAGCGAGCTGCGCTTTCGCTCCAACATCGCGATCGAAGGCGTTGCCGCATGGGAAGAACAGGCGTGGATCGGCCGCACCGTCAAAATCGGCGATCTCATATTCGACGTCGTGCGGCACAAAGTGCGCTGCCTCGCCACGCACGCGAATCCGCTTACCGGCGTTTGCGATGTGCCGGTGATGCAAACGCTCACGCGTGCCTTTGCTCAACGCGAACCGACCTTCGCGGTGGCCTTGCTGCCGCGGTACTGCAACGGCGAAATACGCAGCGGCGACACCGTAACGCTGCTCGATTAGCCGGTCGATCAATCAGGAGGAGACGCAGCAGATGGCTTTTTACCGTTTCGAGGGTATGCGGGCCCACCACTTCAATCCGCATCTGTCGAGCGCGACGGGGCCGATACTCGAAGGCGAGACTATGTATTTCCGTCTTGTCAGCAAACGCGCCGGCACCGGCGCGGAGCTGCATTACCACCCGAATGAATTGTTCGCGTTCCCGCTGAAAGGCCGGGTCGACAGCATCGTCGGCCGCGACCGTCGCATCGTGCAGCCCGGCCAGCTGGTGCACTTCCCGCCCTATGCGCGCCACGGCTTCAAGGCGACCGAAGATAACGATCTCGTTTACCTCTATATCAAGGACCGCAGCTGGACCATGATAGGCGCCGCGGCCGATGAAGCGCTGCCGGATGAGGCGCCTTCCGTCAAACAGGTGGCGCGCGACATTGCCGCTGGCAAATACCCGGGGCAGAAAAAGGACAGAAAGAACTCCAAAGCCATCATCGACGGCCTCGGCAACTGCTATTACACGCTGATCGACTCGCTGCGCGCGCCGCCCGCCTCTGCGCATTGCGAACGCCGCGTTGAGGGCAGCAACATCGCCTTTCGTTTTGTCGAATCACCGCCCGGCCACGTCAGTGGCGAGAAGAAGGCGACGCACGAGAATTTCGTCTACGTGCTCGACGGCGAACTCGACGCGCGCGTCGGCACGAAAAAGAAACGCATAGAAAAAGGCGGCGTCATCCACGTGCCGCGCGGCAAGTCCTGGCAGCTTACTGTGACGAAACGCGGGCCGGTGCGTTACGCCGGCGTCAGCTCGACACCCGCACTCGAAGCCTATATCGACAAACACGGCGCCGCCGACAACTGGCGCGGCTAGTACGAGCTCAGGCCGCCGTCGAGCAGCAGCGACTGCCCGGTGATGTAGGAAGCCTGCCCGCTCGCCAGATACGACACCGCGCCGGCGACATCCTCTACCGTGCACAACCGGTGCAGCGGAATTTTGGCGATCATGTTCGTCAGGTAATCCGGATCGCGCGTGGTCGATTTGCGCGACGGCGATTCGGTATCGAGCCGCCCCGGCGCGACTGTATTGAGGCGAATGCCGTGTTCGGCCCATTCGATCGCCAGCATGCGCGACATGTGCATCACGCCGGCCTTCGCAATGCCGTAGGTCGAGCGCTGGTCGGCGCCGATCACACCCTGCACCGAGGTAATGCTGATGATGCAGCCCGGACGTTTTGCCGCAATCAGCTGACGCCCCATCTGCTGCGTCATAAAAAAAGTGCCGGTCAGATTGACGTTGAGGCTGGCGTTCCATTCGTCCGGCGTAACGTCGATCGCTTTTTTGCGGATATTCGCCGCCGCATTGTTGACCAGCACGTCGGCACGCCCGAGTGCCGCAAGCACCACCGCCATCGCCTGCGCTATGCTCGAGTGCACATTCAGATCAAGCACCACCGGCACGACACGCCGGCCGGTTTCTTTTAATGCTTCGACTGTATTGGCGAGATTCTCGAGACGCGTTGCCGACACCGCGATATCGTAACCGTCGCGTGCGAGGGCGACCGCGCATGCCGCACCGATACCAAAGGACGCGCCGGTAACGAATGCAACCTTGCGCGCACCGCTATTCTGCGCGGATGCCGGCATCCTTGATCACCTTGCCCATCTTCTGCATGTCGGCCTTCATGTAGGCGGCAAACTCGCGCGGTGAATTGGCCACCACTTCATTGCCGGAATTGAACAGGCGCTCTTTGATTTCGGCGGAATTGAGCACGCGCACCGACTCGCGGTTGAGTAATTCAACAATGGCCGGCGGCGTCTTTGCCGGCGCGTAGATGCAAATCACCGCAACAAATTCGTAGCCGGGCACCGTCGCCGAGATCGTCGGTAACCCGGGGGCCAGCGCTGACGCTTTTGCGCTCGACACGGCGAGCGCGCGCACGCGGCCCGATCGCATATGCGGCAATGCCGAACCCGCATTCGGAAACATCAACTGCGTCTCGCCGGCGATCAGGCCGTTCAGCGCCGGACCGCCGCCTTTATAAGGCACGCGCACAAGATCCACACCCGCCATCGATTTGAACAACTCAGCCGACAAATGCGGCGACACCCCCAGCGTGCCGGCGGCGTAATCGATTTTTCCCGGGCGTGCTTTGGCGTAATCGATCAACTCGCGCACGCTTTTCACCGGCATGGCCGGATGCACAACCAGAATATTCGGCAGTTGCACGGCGATGGTGATCGGCGCGAAATCGCGCAGCGGGTTCCATGGCACATTTTCGCGCAGGTACGGCAGCAGCCAGATGTTGGCGCCGTACACCAGCAGTGTGTAACCGTCGGGCGTGGAGTTCTTGGCGATCTCGGCAGCGACTATGCCGCGGTTATCGACGATGAAGCGCTGGCCGAGACCGGTGGTCAGGCCTTCGGCAATAATACGCGCAACGATGTCGTTGCCACCGCCCGGTTCAGACGTCACGAAACGCACCGGTTTCGACGGATACGGCTGCGTTTCTGCCGCAACCAGGCAGGTGGCAGCCAGCGAAAACACCGCCGTGGCGACAAACCTTTTCATCACTGTAACGCCTACCAGCCGCGCGGCTCGCCCTGCAGGAATTTCATCGCCTGCAGTTTCTCCGCAAGCTTGCCCTGTTCGGTTTCATTGAGCCCGCGCACCGGCGGACGCGGACGCCCGCAATCGCGCCCCATCACCTTCATCGCCGCTTTAAGACCGCCGAAGCCTGCAAGTTTCAGGCAATGCGAGAGCTCGGCGATATTTTCCTGTGCCGCGCGCGCCTGCGTGAACTGCTGCTTGACGCACAGTGCGTAGACTTCCTTCACCAGTTTCGGCGCAATGGCGGACAGCGGCGAAAACACGCCCATGCCACCAATGACGCCATTGGTCACCATATAGTCGGTGGCCGACAGCAACTGAAAGTCCGGCCGTTTGGCGCGGCCGAGCGAAATCGATTCCACCATGATGACAAAATCCATGGTCGCGTCGACCACACCCTGCAGGGTCGGCACGCGGTCGATCACTTCAAGCGTGATCTCGGTCGTCAATGGCGTACCGACATCCTCAACCGGCGGGCTACAGACGAAAAACGGCAGCGTGGTTGCGTTACCGATCGCCGCCAGATGTTCAACTACCATGTTCGCTTTCGGATGCCAGAAATACGGCGGATGCGAAACAATGGCAGCAGCACCCGTTTTCGCAACGTGTTTGGCGCGCTCGACGGCGATGTTAGTGCCGGCATCACTGACATGCGCGATCACCGGCACACGGCCCTTGACCTGCTTCAACACGAAGTCGAGCAGCACGCCCTGTTCGTCGTCCTTCAGGCTCATGTCTTCGCCTGTCGGCATCGGCGCCGCCAGCGCTTCAGCACCGTTTTTCAGGTGAAATTCGATCAGCTTTGCGTAGGTTTCATAATCGATACTGTGGTCGGCCTTGAACGGC
>JANYDY010000058.1 GCA_025363435.1 Betaproteobacteria bacterium | reverse complement strand
TCGCCGGCGATCATGCCGCTGGCGCCGGGCCGGTTGTCGGTAACGACTGTCTGGCCCCACAGTTCGCCGAGTTTTTGTGCGGTGATGCGAGCAACCAGATCGGTGTTGCCGCCGGGTGCGAAGCCGACGACGATGCGCGCCGGTTTGAGCGGAAAATTTTGTGCCGTGACGCCACCGGCGATGAGTGCAAGCACCGTACTGGCCAGCGTGATGACGCGGATCGGAACCATGCAGTGCCTCCTCGTGATTGTGTGCGCAGGCTGCTTCCTGCCGAGCCACGCGATTGTAAACAATCGTGTGGCGGCCTGCGCGAAGAATTGTAGGGTGCAATAACCAACGGGCATTGCGCCGGATGAACCGCGTTCGGTGCAATGCGCTTCGCTTATTGCATCCTACGTTCTAACTCAAGTCGATGGTGCCGACGTCGCCGAGCGTTTCGAGCTGCATGCAGTCCTCGAAAATGGCGGCGGCGCGCGGCGCTGGCAGTGCAGTCGTCAGCGCATTGAATTTCACTTTAAGTTCGTCCAGCGTCAGCGGCTGTTGCGGCATGCCTGGAAAAATCTGGCAGGTTTCTGAAATTTCCCTGCCGTTTTTCAGGCGCACCGTGACGCGCGAGGCGAGCGTGGTATCGCCGGTCTGTTTTTCGCGCACTTCGAGTTTGACTTTACGCGTCAGCGCGCGGATTGCAGCATCGTTGAGCGCTGCGTCTGTGAATACGCCGGGGTCGCGCGGATCGCGATAGAAGGCGAGCGCCACGCTGAACGGCGCGCTGTATTGCGCGGTGGTCATGTCCTGCGGTTCCGTGATGTTGTGGTGGCTGCACATTTTTTCGCTGCCGGAGACGACAATGGATTCAATGTCGTCGCCTTGCACGCCCTGCGCCTTGATCGCCAGCGCGGCGGTGACTGGCACGTGGGCGGTGCTGTGGCAGGCATAACATTTGAGCGTCGTTGTCAGCGTGTGCCACGTTGCGCCCAGGCCTGCAGTCAGCCGGTCGGGCTCGGCGTCGCGGCAATAGACGTTGAGAAAACCGAATTTGCCTTCGATTACCTGCGAGGGGCCGGTGAAGCCATCGCGCGAGAGCGAGGCGGCGATAATCGCGCCTTCGGCCGCACGGCCGAGATGCAGGCGCTTGACCATGCCGCCGGATTTCGAGAATTCGAGGTTGCCCGCCGTCAGCGAGCCGGCAACGCCGAGTGCATGGCTTAGTTGCACGGTGTCGAGTTTCATCAGCAGGCCGGCAGTAATCGCACCGCCATAGACGCCGAGCAGGCCCGGCGCGTGAAAGCCGATTTTTTCGCTGCTGTGATGCGCGGCGTCACCGATGCGATACATGACTTCGGCGCCGGCAACGAAAGCAGTGATCAGTGCGCGGCCGCTGCTGCGTTGCGCCTGCGCAACCGCGAGGCCCGGCACGGCAAGGCCGGCGCCTGGATGCGCGCCGACGCTGGGTTGGCACATGCTGTCGAGTTCGAAGGCGTGGGCGGTGGCGCCGTTGGCGAGCGCGGCGAAAGAGGGGCGCACTTTGTGCGGCGTGCCGAGGATGCTGGCGTCGCCGGCGGCGCTGTTCGTTTTCGCCAGTTCGATGACGATGCGGCTCCACGGCAGCTGCGCGCCGAAGGTGCAGGCGGCGACCGTGTCGGCGATGCAGGCCTTGGTGCGTTCGATCACGGGCGCTGGAATGTCTTCATAGCGCAGGCCGGTGGCGAATGCGGCAAGGGTTTGCGAGGCGGTAGTCGTCATGATCGGTCCGATTGCGTGGACGCCGATTCTGCCAGAAATTCCTGGTTTACAATGCATGCCGAGGAGAACTTCAATGAAGCGTAGTCGATTCGGTGGCGCATCGTGGCGCTGCGCAGTTGTATTTTTCGCGGCGGCGTTTGTATTGTCCGCTCACGCACAGGAATATCCGAACAAACCGGTCCGTTTGATCTCGCCGTTTTCGGCCGGCGGCGGCGCCGACACGGTGGCGCGATTCTTCGGGCAGAAACTGGCGTCCACGCTGCAGCAACAGGTTATTGTCGATAACCGCGCCGGCGCCGGCAGCATTATCGGCACCGACCTTGCGGCTAAAGCGCCGGCCGATGGTTACACCCTATTGATCGTCAACGACACCCACGCGATCAACGCGAATCTGTTCCGCAAGCTGCCGTACGATCCGATCAGGGATTTTGCGCCGATTACGCTGATCGCTTCGACGCCTTTTCTTCTGCTGGTGCATCCGTCGTTACCGGTGAAGACGGCGCAGGATCTTGTGAAGCTCGCGAAGTCGCGGCCCGGGCAGATCAACTATGCGTCGTCGGGCAACGGCTCGGTCGCGCATTTCGCCGGCGAGTTTTTCAAAATAACCGCCGGTGTCGACGTCGTGCATATACCGTACCGCGGTATCACCCAGGCAGTGATCGATGTCGTTTCGGGGGCGGCGCAGATGATGATCGTCTCGCCGCTCTCCGCGCTGCCGCTGGCGCGCGCCGGCAAGCTGCGCCTGCTGGCAGTGACGAGTGCGAACCGCGCACATGCGCTGCCCGAGGTGCCGACCGTGCAGGAGGGCGGGCTCAAGGGTTTCGAGTTCAGTTCGGCGTACGGGCTGCTGGCGCCGCGCGGCACGCCGGACAATGTGATTGCCGTGATCAATCAGGGCATAGGGCGCGCGCTGAAAGCCGACGATACGCAGGCGCGTTTGAAGGAAGAGTGTGCCGACCCGGTCGGCAGCACGCCCGATGTGTGGCAGAAATATCTGATCGAGCAGACTGCCAAGTACGCGAAGCTGGTGCGCGCTGCGGGTATGAAAGTGGAATGAAACAAACTTTGAGCGAGATGGAATAACGATGGCCAACACCGTAACCCTGATGACCGGCGGCGATATCGGCCCGGTTTATGAACCGACTGAAGAATTCGCCGAGTTGATCGCGCCCTTGCTGCAGCAGGCCGACATCCGCCTCGGTCAGTGCGAGCGCACGTACTCGGAGCGCGGCGAGATTCCGCATTACGCCTACGGGCCGGGTGGCGAACACAGCCGCCTGCATCCGGACATGGCCGGCGTGTGGAATGCGGCCGGTATCGATATCGTTTCGCTGGCGAGCAACCATGCGATGGACTGGGGGGCGGATGCGCTGCTCGATTCAGTCGACATGTTCCGCAAAATGGGCAAACAGGTGATCGGCGCGGGGCGCAATGGCGAGGAAGCGCGCAAGCCGGCGATGATCGAAAAGAACGGCGTGAAAATCGCGATTCTTGCCTATTGCTCGGTGCTGCGCGATGGCCAGGCCGCGGGCGAGGACAAGGCCGGTGTGTCGCCGATGCGCGCGCACACACATTTCGCCGCCGAAGAATTTCAGCCTGGTTCGCCGCCGCGCGTAATTACCACGCCGTACGCCGACGATCTCGAAGCGCTGCAGGCCGATATCAGGAAGGCAAAAAAACAGGCCGACATCGTCATCGTGACCATCCACTGGGGTATGCGCATCGTCGCCAAGACCATTTGCACCTATCAGCCGCCGATTGCGCATGCGGCGATCGATGCCGGTGCCGATCTGATCATCGGCCACCACGCGCACTCGATCAAGGCAATCGAAGTCTACAAGGGCAAGGTCTGCTTCTACAGCATCGGCAATTTCATGACGACGGGTTCGCCGAAGACCTCACCGAACAGCTATGACTGGAACGTGGTCTGGCACCGTATCGACAAGGAGTGCCTTGCGCCCAACGGGCGCTATTTTTTTCCGACGCATTGCCGCATGACCATGGTGCCGAAAATCGTCATGAGCAAGAAGGGCATTGAGCGCATTTCGTTTTATCCGGCCTATATCAATCCACGCGCCCAGCCTTATGCGGTGAAGGCAGGCGATCCGAAGTTTGCCGAGATCCTTGAATTCACCGAATGGGTTTCGGATCAGCACCCGCATAAATTCCGCGTCGAAGGCGACGAGGTCGTAGTCGAAACGAATTTGTAGCATCGCCTTCAGGACAATAAATGCGTAAGACAATATTCTTTGCGTTGCTAGTTGCATCGGCGCCGACGCCGGCGGCCGACGCCCCCGATGTTTATCCGAACCGGCCGATTCGCGTGCTGGTCGGCCAGTCGGCGGGCGGCGCCACCGACATCGTCGCGCGCGGCCTCGGCCAGAAACTCAGCGAAGCGCTCGGTCAGCCGGTGGTGATCGACAATCGCGGCGGCGCCGCCGGCAGCATCGCCGCAGCACTGGTGGCGAAGGCGACGCCCGACGGTTACACCGTGCTGATCGTGCCCGGCAGCTTTACGATCAACCCGAGTTTGTATCGCGACCTGCCGTTCGATCCGCAAAAAGATCTGGCGGCGGTGACGCTGATTGCGACCGCGCCCTATGTGCTGATGGTGCATCCGGCAGTCGCGGCGAAATCGACGCGCGAGCTGATTGCGCTGGTCAAAGCGAAGCCGAAGGAAATTGTTTATGGCTCGGGTGGTTTCGGCAGTTCCGGCCATCTGGCCGCCGAGCTCTTCAGCAGCATGGCGGCTTTGCAGATGAATCACGTGCCCTACAAGGGCGCGGGGCCGGCGCTGGTCGATTTGCTCGGCGGGCAGTTGCAGGTCGTTTTCGGCAGCGTGGTGTCCAGCCTGCCGTACCACCGCAACGGCCGCTTGCGCGCGCTGGCGTTGACCAGTGCGCAAAGGATCGCGATGGCGCCGGAGCTGCCGACGATTGCGGAGTCGGGTTTGCCCGGTTATGAATTCTCGTCGTGGTTCGGTTTGCTCGCCCCGGCCGCAACGCCGAAGCCGGTCATCGTAAAGTTGCAGGCGGCGACTGCCGCAGCGTTGCGCACGCCCGAGTTGAACGAACGGCTCACGCGCGAAGGCAGCGAGCCGGTCGGCAGTGCGCCCGAAAAATTCGCCGCCATGGTGAAAGCCGATATCGCGAAGTGGGCGGCCGTAGTCAAACGCAGCGGCATGAAGGCTGAATAAATCGCGGCGCGCCGGCGAAAGTTTTGTTATCTGAATTTAATCGAATGGTTCACTGGAGAACGTAATGGAAGCCCGCTACAAAATTCTGCCCGACCGCATGCCGCCGATTTCGACCGAGAAGATGACCGACGCGCAGAAGAAAGTCGCCGCCGATATCATCGCCGGCCCGCGCGGCAGGGTCGAAGGACCGTACTGGCCGATCATCCGCAGCCCGGGGCTGGCTGACGGCCTGCAGAAGGTCGGCGAGTATTACCGCTACCGCTGCGCGCTCGACCGCAAGCTCAACGAGATGGCGGCGCTGATGGCGGCGCGTTTGTGGACCCAGCAGTTCGAGTGGGACGTGCACATTCTGCAGGCGCTCGATGCCGGCATGTCGACCGAGGTGGCGAACGCCATCGCCGAAGGCCGCCGCCCGCCAAAGATGAGCGAAGACGAAGCGGTGCTCTATGATTTTGTCACCGAAGTGCTGGCGACCAGGGGTGCCAGCGACACGACCTACGCAGCAACGGTCGCGAAGTTCGGCGAATCGGGTGTCGTCGATATCCTTGGCATCGTCGGTTATTACGCCACGCTGGCGATGATCATGAATGTCGCGCGCACGCCGCTGCTCGAAGGGCGGCCGCATCCGCTGGTGCCGCTGCCGGTGCAACTCGGGCAACTCGAAGGCTCACCGACGCGCGGCCGGTAAATCGCGAAACTATTCAGAGGACCTGTTCATGGCGCAAGCACGCAAAGCCGCATCCGGCAAAAAACTCGCCGACGAAATCGCCAAACGCCGCGGCAAACGTTATCCGGCGCATACTTTCATTGCCGAGAAATTTCCGGACTACATGGAGGTGCTACTCGATCTCGATTACGTGATCCGGCAGAAACCACGACGTTTCAACGAAAAGATGCACGAGCTGTTTCACATCATCGCGCTGGCGGTGGAGATGTCGAATCCATCCAATCAGCCGCATTTGAAACAGCATCTGAAAAAAGGCCTGCAGATGGGCTGGAAACCCGAGGAGATCGCCGAGGCGCTGATGGTGTGTGTGAATCCCTGCGGCATGAAGGTGCTGACCTACGGCGTTACCTGCATGCTCGAAGCGATGGAAGAGATCAAGGTGGAGCAAGCGGCGGCGCGCAAAGCGCGCCGCTAGCAGCGCCCGTTAACCCCCGCCCGGTTCGGCGCGGATATTCGCTTCCTTGATCAGCTTGGCCCACTTCACCAGTTCGCGATTGATGAACGCCGTGAAATCGGCGGCGCTATTGCCGACCGGATCGGCGCCCTGTGCGCTGATCTGACTGCGCACCTGCGGGTCCTGCAGCGCGGCGACGATGTCGCGATTGAGTTTGTTGACGATCGCCGCCGGGGTGCCCGCGGGCACCATGATGCCGTACCACGAGGTGACTTCGAAACCGGGCACGCCGGCTTCGTTCATGGTCGGCAGCTGCGGCGCCGCCGACGAGCGCCGCATCGTCGTCACTGCCAGTGCGCGCAGGCGTCCGGCGTTGATATGCGACAGTGCCGAGGGCAGCGTGGCGAAATAAAACTGCACTTCGCCGCCCATGATGGCGGTCAGCGCAAAACCGCCGCTCTTGTAAGGAATGTGCACGAACTGCGTGTGCGTCGAACTGCGGAACAATTCGGCGGCGAGATGCGTCGCGTTGCCGATGCCTGACGAGCCGAAATTCAACTGGCCCGGCTTCGACTGCGCCAGCGCAATCAGTTCCTTCACCGTGCGCGCGGCCACCGACGGATGCACCACCAGCACGTTGGGCAATTCGGCGGACAAAGTCACCGGTATGAAGGCGCGCTGCGGATCGTACGGCAGGTCGCGCGTCAACGCGGGGTTGATCGTATAGGCGGCATTGGGCTGAAACAGCGTGTAACCGTCGGGCGCGGATTTCGCGCCTATGGTGGTGCCGATGATGGTGCCGGCGCCGGGACGGTTGTCGATAACCACCTGCTGTCCCCACATTTCGGTCAGCTTGTGCGCCAGCGCACGGCCGAGCAGATCGCCTGCGCCGCCGGGGCCGGCGGCGACGATCAACCGTACCGGTTTTGACGGGTAGTTTGCCTGTGCCGTCGCAAGCGGTGCGGCGATACTGCAGATTGCGCCCAACAGTAAGGGCGCACGGTAAATCGATTTAATCAACTTTTGCTCCTGATAAACGTACGACTTTTTCCCATTTCACCATTTCACTCCTGAGGTGGGCGGCCAGTTCCGCAGGCGTCGAACCGACCGTTTCCATGCCTTGCGCCTGCAATTTGTCGCGCACGTCGGCGACGGCGAGTATGGCGACGAGCTGCGCATTTAATTTATCGACGATCATCGCCGGCGTGCCGGCAGGGGCAAGCAGCGGATACCACGTCGAGGCGTCGTAACCGGGCACGCCCGCTTCCGCAATGGTCGGCACTTCGGGCAACGCCGGCGCGCGGCGGCGGCCGGAGACCCCGAGCGCAGTCATGCGGCCGGACTTGATGTGTTGCAGCACGCCCGGCATGGTCGGAAACCATAATGAAACCTGGCCTGACAACAGATCGGCGGTCGTCTGGCCGATGACTTTGTACGGCACATGCGTCAATTCGATGCCCGCCATGCTGCGAAAGAGTTCCATCGCCAGATGCCCCGAGCTGCCGCTACCGGTGGAGGCGTAGTTGATCTGCCCCGGCGCTTTTTTCGCTAGCGCAATCAGTTCGCGAATATTTTTTGCCGGCAGCGAGGGATGCGCGACCAGCACGTTGTGCGCGTTGACCAGCAGCGTCACCGGCGCGAAATCTTTCAGCGGATCGTAGGGTAGTAATTTGTAAAGGCTTGCATTGACCACGATCGAAGCAGTCGACAGATAAATCGTATAACCGTCGGGCGGCGATTTGGCGATCAGTTCGGCGCTGACGTTGCCGCCGGCGCCGGGCCGGTTGTCGATCACCACCTGCTGGCCCCAGGCTTCGGACAATTTTTGCCCGATCAGGCGTGCGACCAGATCAACGCCGCCGCCGGCGGCGAAGGAGACAACGAGGCGAATCGGCCGCGCCGGATAGTTCTGGGCATGCACTGCTGAAGTTGCGGCGACGGCGGCAATGCAGATCGCAACGCGGTGCAGGAAGCTTTTCATGAACGATCAAATATAAAGAGCGCCGGATTCCCGTAGGCGCCTGCTGAGTGGTTAAACGTGGTGGTCGCGCGTGATGCTCGCGAATTGTAACGCCGCTGCCAGGCGAGTGCCGGCAAGGGCGGATGTTACGGGAAAGGATACGGGATTGAGTAGATATGATCTTTTGTATACGCCGTTGAGGTGGGCGTAATGAAGGTGTCATCGCCATCCCTGTTGCTGTTATCGTCAACGTAATCGGCCCAGTTGGTGCTGGGGCGGCTGGCGCCGGCCGGGCCGGCGGTGATCAGTATCACGCTGGTG
>JANYDY010000116.1 GCA_025363435.1 Betaproteobacteria bacterium | reverse complement strand
CACGTTGACCACGGCAAGACGACGCTGACGGCGGCGATGACGCACGTGCTGTCGAAGAAGTATGGCGGTGAAGCGAAGAACTACGACCAGATCGATGCGGCGCCGGAAGAGAAGGCACGCGGCATCACGATCAACACCGCACACGTCGAGTATGAGACGGAGAAGCGCCACTACGCGCACGTCGATTGCCCGGGCCACGCCGACTATATCAAGAACATGATCACGGGTGCTGCGCAGATGGACGGCGCGATCCTGGTGGTGAGCTCGGCCGACGGCCCGATGCCGCAAACGCGCGAGCACATTCTGCTGGCGCGTCAGGTTGGTGTGCCGTACATCGTCGTGTTCATGAACAAAGCGGACATGGTTGACGACAAGGAGCTCCTGGAGCTCGTTGAAGTCGAAGTGCGCGAATTATTGTCGAAGTATGAGTTTCCGGGCGACGACACGCCGATCATCATCGGCTCGGCGTTAAAGGCACTCGAGGGTGATACGAGCGAGATGGGCGAGGGCGCGATCTTCAAACTGGCTGCAGCACTGGATAGCTACATTCCGGAGCCGAAGCGTGCGCTGGATGGTCCGTTTCTGATGCCGGTGGAAGACGTGTTCTCGATCTCGGGTCGCGGCACGGTGGTGACTGGGCGCGTGGAGCGCGGCATCGTCAAGGTGGGTGAAGAAATCGAGATCGTGGGCTTGAAGCCGACGCTGAAGACGGTGTGCACGGGCGTTGAGATGTTCAGGAAGCTCTTGGATCAGGGTCAAGCCGGTGACAACGTGGGCGTGTTGCTGCGCGGCACGAAGCGCGAGGAAGTTGAGCGTGGACAGGTGCTGGCGAAGCCGGCGAGCATTACGCCGCACACGAAGTTCACGGCGGAGATCTATGTGCTCTCGAAGGATGAGGGTGGCCGTCATACGCCGTTCTTCCAGGGCTACCGTCCGCAGTTTTATTTCCGCACGACGGACGTGACGGGGACGATCGAGTTGCCGGCGGGGACGGAGATGGTGATGCCCGGGGACAACATTTCGATCACGGTGAATCTGATTCAGCCGATCGCGATGGAAGAGGGTCTGCGGTTTGCGATTCGCGAAGGTGGCCGTACTGTCGGCGCCGGCGTCGTCGCTAAAGTGATCGAGTAACCATGGCTGCCGTGAAAAGTCAGAAAATACGTATCCGTCTGAAGGCGTTCGACTATCGTTTGATCGATCAGTCGGCGCTCGAAATCGTGGAAACCGCGAAACGTACCGGCGCAGTGGTCAAGGGGCCGGTGCCGTTGCCGACGCGTAAAGAGCGTTTTGACGTGCTGCGCTCGCCGCACGCGAACAAGACTTCGCGCGACCAGTTTGAAATTCGCACGCATTTGCGTCTGATGGACATTATCGACCCGACCGATAAAACGGTTGACGCGTTGATGAAGCTCGATTTGCCGGCAGGTGTGGACGTAGAAATTAAGTTGTAAAATCAAGTCTGGGCATCCGGATTCGGAAAGTTGGACCCGAAATCGGATAAATGGCCCGCGTAACATAAAGTGATTGGCCGGCCAATTGTAGCCGGCACCCGTATGCGCCTTGATGTCGCGAACGGGCTCAATAAAAGGTGATGACATGAGTTTAGGCTTGGTCGGTCGCAAGATCGGCATGACCCGCGTGTTTACCGACGATGGTGATTCCATTCCGGTAACAGTGCTGGACGTGTCGAACAACCGCGTTACGCAAATCAAGACCGCCGAATCGGACGGTTATTGCGCGGTGCAGGTTGCATACGGTAAGCGCCGCGCGAAACGCGTTAACAAGGCGGCTGCCGGACACTTTGCCAAGGCTGCGGTTGAAGCTGGCTCGGTGCTCAAGGAATTTCGCGTTACCGCTGAACAAACCGTAAGCCTGAAGGTCGGGGCGGTAATCGGTGTTGATGTATTTCAGGTCGGACAAAAAGTGGACGTTGCCGGTACCACTATCGGTAAGGGTCACGCCGGTGTTATCAAGCGCCACCACTTTTCGTCGAACCGCGCGACCCATGGCAATTCGGTGTCGACCAACAAGCCGGGCTCGATCGGTATGGCGCAGGACCCGGGCCGCGTGTTTCCGGGCAAGAAAATGTCCGGCCATCTCGGCGACGTCAAACGCACGACGCAGAATCTCGTCATCGTCCGTATCGACGCGGCGCGCCAACTGCTGCTCGTGCGCGGTGCGATTCCGGGTGCGAAAAACGGCGATGTGACGGTTTATCCGGCCGTGAAAGCCCAAAAAGTGGCCAAACCGGCTGCGAAAGCGGCCCCAGCCAAGGCAGGTAAATGATGGAGCTCAAACTGATAGACCAGGCAGGCCAGTCGAGCGCCAAGGTGTCGGCGACCGATGAAGTATTCGGCCGCGAATATAACGAATCGCTGATACACCAGGTAGTGACCGCCTATATGGCGAATGGCCGTCGCGGCACACGCGCGCAGAAGGACCGCGGCGAAGTCAGGCACTCGACCAAGAAGCCGTTCAAGCAAAAGGGCACCGGTCGCGCACGCGCCGGTATGACGTCGAGCCCCTTGTGGCGCGGCGGCGGCAAGGTCTTCCCGAACCGTCCGGACGAAAATTTCAGCCACAAGCTCAACAAGAAAATGTATCGCGCCGGCGTTTGTTCGATTCTTTCGCAGCTGGCACGCGAAGGCCGGCTTTCGGTGGTTGACCAGTTTACGGTCGATGCGCCGAAGACCAAGTTGTTGGCGCAGAAGATCAAGAGCATGGGATTCGAAAACGTGCTGATCGTGACCGATACCGTTGATGAAAATCTGCAGCTGTCGTCGCGCAACCTGCCGAACGTTGATGTTGTCTCGGCATCGCACGCCGATCCGGTCAGCCTGATCCGTTATGCCAATGTTCTGCTGACTAAGAACGCTGTGGCGAAATTCGAGGAGTTGCTGAAATGACCGCCGCGATCGTTATCCGCAATACCGAGCGGTTGATGAAGGTGCTGCTGGCACCGGTGGTGTCTGAAAAAGGCACTTTTGTCGGCGAGAAAAACAACCAGTACCTGTTTCGCGTCGTCACCGATGCGACCAAGCCGGAAATCAAGGCCGCCGTCGAACTGATGTTCAGCACCAAGGACAAAAAGATCGAAGTGGTGTCCGTGCAGGTTTCAAATGTGCTGGGCAAGGAAAAGCGCTTCGGCCGTTTCATGGGTCGCCGCAAGGATTGGAAAAAGGCCTATGTCCGGCTCAAGTCCGGCCAGGAAATCAACTTTGTGGCAGGGGAGGCTAAATAATGGCTCTGATTAAAGTCAAACCGACCTCACCCGGTCGTCGCGCCGTGGTCAAGGTGGTCAACCCGGATCTCCACAAGGGGCGTCCGCATGCCGCATTGGTTGAAAGCAAGAACCGCAAGGCCGGTCGCAACAACCTCGGTCGCATCACGACCCGGCACCAGGGCGGCGGTCACAAGAAGAATTACCGCGTCATCGATTTTCGTCGCAACAAGGACGGTATTGTCGCCAAAGTTGAAACGATCGAGCATGATCCGAATCGCAGCGCCAACATCGCATTGTTATGCTACGCCGATGGCGAACGACGCTACATCATTTCGCCGAAGGGTCTTGTTGTCGGCATGCAGTTACAGAGCGGCGCGGAAGCGCCGATCAAAGCCGGCAACGCGCTGCCGCTCAGAAATATCCCGGTCGGCACAACCATCCATTGCATCGAGATGATGCCCGGCAAAGGTGCGCAGCTGGTGCGTGCGGCGGGCGGCTCGGCGCAGTTGCTGGCGCGCGAAGGTGATTACGCGCAGCTGCGTTTGCGTTCGGGCGAGATCCGCAAGGTTCACGTCAATTGCCGTGCGACCATCGGTGAGGTCGGCAACGAAGAAAACAGCCTGCGTTCAATCGGCAAGGCCGGCGCGCAACGCTGGCGCGGTATCCGTCCGACGGTGCGTGGTGTTGCCATGAACCCGATTGACCATCCGCATGGCGGCGGTGAAGGCAAGACCGCCGCAGGCCGGCATCCGGTGAGCCCGTGGGGCACGTTGACCAAGGGCTATCGCACGCGCAACAACAAGCGCACCAACGGCATGATCGTGCGCCGCCGTCACGCCAAGTCCAGCGCGGCATAACGAGGTAAAAATATATGGCACGTTCAATTAAAAAAGGCCCGTTCGTTGACTATCACCTGATTGCGAAGGTTGAAGCGGCGCGCGCGTCCAACGACAAACGTCCGATCAAGACCTGGTCGCGCCGTTCCACGGTTCTGCCCGATTTTGTGGGCTTGACCATCGCGGTGCATAACGGCAAGCAGCACATTCCGGTTTACGTTTCGGAAAACATGGTCGGTCACAAGCTTGGCGAGTTTTCGCATACCCGCACATTCAAGGGGCATTCGAAAGCAGGCAGCGTGTCTTCCGACAAGAAGTCCACCGTGGCACCGGCTGCAGCCGGTCCCAAGAAATAACGGAAGCCCAATATGGAAACTTCTGCAAAATTGAGCGGTGTGCGGCTGTCGTCGCAAAAAGGCCGTCTTGTCGCCGACCAGATCCGCGGTTTGCGCGTCGACCAGGCGCTGAACCTGCTGGCGTTCAGCCCGAAAAAGGGTGCAGCAATTATTCGCAAAGTTCTTGAGTCGGCGATTGCAAATGCCGAGCACAACGACGGTGCGGATATCGACGAACTCAAAGTCACCAGGATTTACGTGGAAAAAGGCCCTGTGCTGAAACGTTTCCACGCGCGCGCCAAGGGCCGTGGTGTACGTGTGCTTAAACACAGTTGCCACATTCACCTCAGCGTCGGCGACGGAAGGAAATAAATATGGGTCAGAAAATACATCCGATCGGGTTCCGGCTTTCGGTGCTGCGCAACTGGACGTCCAAATGGTATGCCAACAGCAAGGCATTCCCGGGCATGCTGCAGGAAGACATCAAGGTTCGCGAGTTCCTGAAACAGAAACTTGCGCACGCGGCAGTCAGCCGCATCATCATCGAACGTCCGGCGAAAAACGCCAAAATTACGATTTACAGCGCGCGTCCCGGCGTCGTTATCGGAAAAAAGGGCGAAGATATCGAGTCGTTGAAGGCGCAGTTGCAAAAACTGTTGAAGGTGCCGGTACACATCAACATCGAAGAAGTGCGTAAACCCGAGCTCGATGCGCAATTGATTGCTGATTCGATTACGCAGCAATTGCAGAAGCGCATCATGTTCCGTCGCGCGATGAAACGCGCCATTACCAACGCCATGCGTTTGGGGGCGCAAGGCATCAAGATCATGAGCGCCGGGCGGCTGAACGGCATTGAAATCGCCCGCACTGAATGGTATCGCGAAGGTCGCGTGCCGCTTCATACCCTGCGTGCCGACATTGATTACGGCACCTCGGAAGCAAAGACCACCTACGGCATTATCGGCGTCAAGGTCTGGGTGTTCAAGGGTGAAATCATGACCAAACACGAACAAGCGATTGCAGCGCCGTCGGCAGTTGTCGACGCCACGCCGGCACCGGAAGCGCCGAAAGCGCCGAAGGCAGCGCCGCGCAAGAGAAGGACGTCAGGAGCGAAAAATGCTGCAACCAGCTAGAAGGAAATACCGCAAGGAACAGAAGGGCCGCAACAAAGGCGTTGCGACCCGCGGCAATAAAGTGAGTTTCGGCGAATTCGGCCTGAAAGCGCTTACCCGCGGCCGTCTGACGGCGCGTCAGATCGAGGCGGCGCGCCGCGCGATGACGCGTCATATCAAGCGCGGCGGGCGGATATGGATCCGAATTTTTCCGGATAAGCCGATTTCGCAAAAACCTGCCGAAGTCCGTATGGGTAACGGCAAGGGAAACCCGGAATACTGGGTTGCGGAAATCGTACCGGGCAAGGTTTTGTACGAGATGGACGGTGTTGCCGAAGCGGATGCACGCGAGGCGTTTCGCCTGGCGTCGGCCAAGTTGCCGCTGCGGACGACGTTTGTTCACCGCATGGTGGGAGGCTAAATCGTGAAAGCGAGCGAACTCAGAGAAAAGAATCCGGCTGATCTGCAGCAGGAACTCAATGAATTGCTGAAGGCCCAGTTCAGTCTGCGTATGCAGGTTGCAACTCAACAGCTGACCAATACCAGCCAGATCAGGAAAGTGCGCCGGGATATCGCGCGCGTGCGCACCCTGCTCAATGAAAAGGTGCGCCAGTCATGACCGAAACCACTGCAAACAAGCGTACGCTGACGGGGCGCGTTGTCAGCGACAAGATGAACAAAACCGTTACCGTGCTGATCGAGCGCCGCGTCAAGCATCCGCTCTACGGCAAAATCATGACGCGTTCGCAAAAGTACCACGCGCATGACGAAAAAGGCGAGTTCAAGATGGGTGACGTCGTCATCATTGAAGAATGCCGGCCGATTTCGAAAACCAAGGCATGGCGGGTGGCCAAGCTGGTTGAAAAAGCCCGCGTAATTTAGCTTTTGCGGGCTCCCGGGGATGTCTGGTGTCCTCCCCGGCGATAAAGGCAGGTGAAATACGTTGCGAAAAGTATTGAACAGGCTGGCGATTTCACGTAAAATCGTCGGCTTTTCCGGTGCCTTAAGGCTTCGGAAAAACCAATCAAACCCGAACGGGTTCCAAGACTGACCGCAAGTGTCTTATGTAGTTGTAGTCCGCGGATCAAGTTGGAAGCAGGTGCAGCTTTAAAGCGAGAGCAAAATGATACAGATGCAATCCATTCTGGATGTTGCTGACAACACCGGCGCGCGCGCCGTGATGTGCATCAAGGTCCTTGGCGGCTCCAAGCGGCGCTATGCGGGCATTGGCGACGTCATCAAGGTCAGCATCAAAGATGCGGCGCCGCGCGGCCGCGTCAAAAAGGGTGAGGTTTACAACGCTGTTGTCGTGCGCACGGCAAAAGGAATACGCCGCGCCGACGGCTCCGTCATCAAGTTCGACGGCAATGCCGCCGTGCTGCTGACCGCAAAACTCGAACCGATCGGCACGCGTATTTTCGGGCCGGTCACGCGTGAATTGCGGAACGAGCGTTTCATGAAGATCGTGTCGCTCGCGCCGGAAGTGCTGTAAGCGCGAAGAACAAACGGGACTATTCGCATGCGCAAGATTAAAAAAGGTGACGACGTCATCGTCATCACTGGCAGGGACAAGGGCAAACGCGGCGCGGTTTCACGCGTCGTCGATGCGGATCACGTACTGGTTGACGGCGTTAACCGCGTCAAAAAGCACCAGCGGCCGAATCCGCAGAAAAACCTTCAGGGCGGTATCGTCGAAAAAGACATGCCGATGCACGTTTCGAACATTGCCATTTTCAACCCGGCCACGAAGAAGGCCGACCGGGTCGGCATCAAGGTGCTCGAAGATGGCCGTCGCGTGCGCTTTTTCAAATCCAACGGCGAAGTGATCGACGCATCATGACTACCACGGCAAAAGCAGCAAAGCCGGCTGGCGGCGCCCGGCTCCACGTGCATTACCGCGATAACGTGGTCGCACAACTGACCAAGCAGTTCGGTTACAAATCGGTCATGCAGGTTCCGCGTATCGAAAAAATCACGCTCAATATGGGCGTCGGCGAGGCGGTTGCAGACAAGAAAATCCTCGATAACGCGGTTGCCGACATGAACAAGATCGCCGGCCAGAAACCGCTGGTGACGAAGTCGCGCAAATCGATTGCGAATTTCAAGATACGCGACAACTATCCGATCGGCTGCAAGGTCACGCTGCGCGGCACGCGCATGTATGAATTCCTCGACCGTCTGGTGACGGTGGCGATTCCGCGTATTCGCGATTTCCGCGGCATTTCCTCCAAGTCGTTTGACGGTCGCGGCAACTTCAATTTCGGGATCAAGGAACAGATTATTTTCCCGGAAATCGAGTACGACAAGATCGATGCCCTGCGTGGCATGAACATCACCATCACCACCAGCGCCGGAAGCGACGACGAAGGCAAGGCGCTGCTGGCGGCATTCAAATTTCCGTTCAGGAACTGAACCATGTCCAAACTCGCATTGAAACTGCGCGATCAGAATCGCCGCAAGACGGTCAAGAAATTCGCCGCCAAGCGTGCGGAATTGACAGCCCTTATCAACGATCAGAAATTGAGCCAGGAAGACCGCTATGAGGCGCGGCTCAAGTTGCAAAAGCTGCCGCGCAATGCAAGCCCGGTACGCCTGCGCAACCGTTGCGCCATCACCGGGCGGCCGCGCGGCGTTTACAGCAAATTTGGTCTCGGCCGCAGCAAGCTGCGCGAGACCATAATGCGCGGTGAAGTTCCCGGCGTGATCAAGGCGAGCTGGTAAGTCGGACGAGAGGCCAAGACGATGAGCATGAGTGATCCGATTGCCGACATGTTGACGCGCATACGCAATGCGCAGATGTCGGAAAAAATTTCAGTATCAATCCCCGCCAGCAAGGTAAAAGCGGCGATTGCCAAAGTCCTCAAAGAAGAGGGCTATATAGACGACTTTGCGCTACGCGCGGCCGATGGCCACCCGACGCTTGAAGTCGGGCTCAAGTATTACGCCGGGCGCCCGGTGATCGAGAAGCTTGAGCGCGTGAGCCGTCCCGGTCTGCGCATTTACAAGCCCTGCGACAGCATTCCCAAGGTCATGAACGGGCTTGGTGTCGCCATCGTGTCGACCTCGAAGGGTGTGATGACGGACCGCAAAGCACGCGGTCTCGGCATCGGCGGCGAAGTTCTCTGCATCGTTGCGTAGTTGAATCGGCAAACGAGGAATTGCGATGTCCAGAATAGGTAAAGCGCCGGTTGAACTTCCGGGTAATGTTGAAGTTCAACTGGCCAACAGTGAAATCTCGATCAAAGGCCCGCTGGGTACTTTGAAACGTACTTTGTCCGCGCATGTAACGGTGGAGAAAGTCGACAAGGAATTGCGCGTTTCGATGGTCGGCTCATCCCACGCCGCCGATGCGATGTCCGGCACGACGCGCGCTCTGCTCGCCAACATGGTGCAGGGCGTCACCAAAGGTTACGAAAAGAAGCTCATGCTGGTCGGCGTCGGTTATCGTGCTCAGGCACAGGGCGACAAGCTGAATTTGACGCTTGGTTTTTCGCATCCGGTGGTGCACGCGATGCCCGCGGGCATTAAGGTCGAGACGCCGACGCAAACGGAAATTCTGATCAAGGGTATCGATAAACAAGTCGTCGGTCAGGTCGCCGCAGAAGTGCGCGCCTATCGCAGCCCCGAGCCTTACAAAGGCAAGGGCGTGCGTTACTCCGACGAGACCGTGGTGCTCAAAGAGACCAAGAAGAAATAGAGGTTGTCATGAAAGACAAGAATATAGAGCGTTTGCGGCGATCACGTCGTACCCGCCACCAGATCAAAAAAGTGCAGGCGGTGCGCTTGACGGTGCATCGCTCGAACGGCCACATCTACGCGCAGGTCATCGATGCGACCGGTTCGAAAGTACTGGCGAGCGCTTCGACGGTCGAGCCGGACGTGCGCAAGGATATCAAAAACGGCGGCAACGTCGACGCGGCTGCCCTGATCGGCAAACGCATCGCCGAAAAGGCCAAGGCAGCAGGCGTCGAGGCGGTTGCATTCGACCGCAGCGGCTATCGTTATCACGGTCGCGTCAAGGCATTGGCCGACGCGGCACGTGAAAACGGACTCAAGTTCTAGTCAGGACAGGATATGGGAAAACTCCAGGCAAACAAGATGTCGACCGGTGGCGATCAGCGCACCGACGGTCTGCGCGAAAAAATGGTTGCGATCAACCGCGTCACCAAAGTCGTCAAGGGCGGCCGCGTGATGGGCTTTGCCGCGCTGGTCGTGGTCGGTGACGGCGACGGTCGCGTTGGTATGGGCAAGGGCAAAGCGCGCGAAGTACCGGTTTCCGTGCAAAAGGCAATGGATGAGGCGCGGCGCAAGCTTGTAAAGATCAATTTGAAGAACGGCACGCTGCATCATGCAGTGGTTGGTCGTCACGGTTCGGCGCGCGTTTACATGCAACCTGCCTCTGACGGCACGGGCATTATCGCCGGCGGTCCGATGCGCGCGGTGTTTGAAGTCCTGGGTGTTACCAATGTGCTGGCCAAAATCGTCGGCACGACCAACCCGTACAACGTCGTGCGCGCGACCCTCAACGGGCTGCAGGCGATGAATTCACCGGCCGATATCGCGGCGAAGCGCGGCAAGACGGTTGAAGAAGTTACGGGGTAATCATGGCAAAAACAAAAGCTACGGGCAAGACCATCAAAGTCACCCAGATCAAAAGCATCATCGGCACCATCGGTTCGCACCGCGCCACGATGCTCGGGCTCGGCTTGCGCCGTATCAATCACACGGTCGAAGTGATCGACACGCCGTCCACGCGCGGCATGATCAAGCGCGTCAATTACCTCGTGAAATGTGAGGGATAAATGTTCCTGAACACGATTAAACCTGCCGCCGGCGCCAAACACGCGAAAAAGCGGGTCGGCCGCGGCATCGGCAGTGGTTTCGGCAAAACGGCTGGCCGCGGACATAAAGGCCAGAGCGCACGCGCTGGCGGTTATCACAAGGTCGGTTTCGAAGGCGGTCAGATGCCGCTGCAACGTCGTCTGCCGAAACGCGGCTTCGTTTCGCAAATGCGCAACGATACGGCTGAAGTTCGCCTCGGCGATCTGAACCGGCTGAAGGCTGATGTGATCGATATTTCGGTGCTCAAGGAATCGGGCATTGTGCCGATCCACGCGTTGACGGCAAAAGTCATCGTGGCCGGCGAAATCAAACGCAAAATCACGCTTTCGGGTCTGTTGACCTCAAAGGGCGCCAAGGCCGCGGTTGAAGCAGCCGGTGGCAAGGTTGAAATGGCCGCCACTGCAGAAGCGCCGAAGGGCAAGGGCAAAAAAGCCGCCGCTAAGGTAGCCGCCATTGCCAAAGCGGAACAACGCGCAGCGACCAATTCGGCTTCAATCGCCGAAGAAAACGCCAAGACTGCGGCGGCCGCTGAAGCAACTGCTGAAGCCAAACCGAAAGTCAAAAAAGCCAAACCGGCTGCTGATGCGCAACCGGCCGCCAAGCCGGCCAAGGGTGCTAAAGACGGCGCCGCAGGCAAGAAAAACAAGAAGGGCTGATCCAGTTGGCAACACAGGATTCCATGTTCAGCATGCAGGGCAAGATGGGTGACCTGAAACGTCGTTTGATGTTCTTGCTCGGCGCGCTGATTGTGTACCGCATCGGCGCGCATATCCCGGTGCCCGGTATTGATCCTGTTGCGCTCGCTGATCTGTTCAAGTCGCAAAAAGGCGGCATCCTCGACATGTTTAACATGTTCTCGGGCGGCGCCTTGTCGCGTTTCACGATCCTGGCGCTCGGCATCATGCCGTACATTTCGGCGTCGATCATCATGCAGTTGATGACCGTCGTCTCGCCGTCGCTCGAGGCGTTGAAAAAAGAGGGCGAATCGGGGCGCCGCAAAATTACCCAGTACACGCGCTATGGCACGGCTGCGTTGGCAATGTTCCAGGGCATGGGGATCGCCATTGCGCTGGAGTCGCAACGCGGCCTGGTGCTGGAGCCGGGTCTCGCTTTCCGCCTGATTACCATGGTCACACTGGTGACTGGCACCATGTTCCTGATGTGGCTCGGTGAGCAGATCACCGAACGCGGCCTTGGCAATGGTATTTCGCTGATCATTTTTGGCGGTATCGCCGCCGGCCTGCCGCAGGCGGTTGCCGGCACGCTTGAATTGCAGCGCACCGGCGCATTTTCGATCCTGTTCATTTTTGTGGTCGCCTTTCTGGTGATCGGCGTCACCGCGCTGGTCTGTTTCGTCGAAAGCGGCCAGCGGCGGATCTTGATTAATTACGCGAAACGCCAGGTCGGCCGCAAGATTTACGGCGGCCAGGCTTCGCATCTGCCGTTGAAGCTCAACATGTCGGGTGTGATCCCGCCGATTTTTGCATCGAGTATTATTTTGTTTCCGGCCACGCTTGGCAGCTGGTTCGGCAGTGGTCAGGATATGCGCTGGCTTGCCGATATCGCCAATACGCTGCGCCCGGGCGAGCCGATTTACGTGTTCCTGTATTCGGCTGCGATCGTGTTTTTCTGCTATTTCTACGCGGCGCTGATGTTCAGCCCGAAAGAGACGGCCGACAACCTGAAGAAAAGCGGCGCTTTTGTGCCGGGTATACGGCCGGGCGAGCAGACCGCGCGCTACATCGAAAAGATCATGCTGCGCCTGACGCTGGTCGGCTCTATATACGTCACGCTGGTTTGTCTGCTGCCGGAGTTTTTGATCGTCTGGAAGCAGGTGCCGTTCTATTTCGGTGGCACCAGCCTGTTGATTATCGTCGTTGTGACCATGGACTTCCGTTCGCAAGTCATGAATTACATCATGAGCCACCAGTACGAAAGTCTGCTCAAGAAAGCGAACTTCAAGGCCGGCGGCATTTTCCCGGCACGCTAGATGGCAAAAGAGGAAACGATAGAAATGGCAGGTGTGATCGAAGAAACCCTGCCTAACGCAACATTCCGGGTCAAGCTGGAAAACGGCCATACGGTTCTCGGCCACATTTCCGGCAAGATGCGCATGCATTACATCCGCATTCTGCCCGGCGACAAGGTGACGGTTGAAGTGTCACCGTACGATTTGACGCGCTGCCGTATAACGTTCCGCGCGAAATGAGATTGACGGGATAGCAAGGAGCAGAACATGAAAGTACGCACCTCGGTAAAGAAAGTATGCCGCAATTGCAAAATCATCCGCCGCAAGCGTGTGGTGCGGGTTATTTGCAAGGATCCGCGTCACAAGCAACGCCAGGGGTAAATGGATTTCGGCAGAGATTCTGTATATGCCGAATCAAATGAACACGTTATAATCGCAAGCTTTCGTTTTTTTAGCGCATAGCACGCAAGAAGGTAGACGAATATGGCCCGTATCGGTGGGGTAAACATTCCAAATCATCAGCACGCTGAGGTTGCCTTGACGGCAATTTTCGGCATCGGCCGCAGTCGTGCGCGCCTGATCTGTGCTGCTGCAGGCATCAACACGATCACCAAGATCAAGGACCTTTCCGACTCGGAAATGGACAAGCTGCGTGAGCAGGTTGGCAAGTTCGCGACCGAAGGCGATCTGCGGCGCGAAGTGTCGATGAACATCAAGCGCCTGATGGATCTGGGCACCTGGCGCGGTCTGCGGCATCGCCGCGGCCTGCCAGTGCGCGGTCAGCGCACGCGCACCAACGCGCGCACACGTAAGGGGCCGCGCAAGGCAGCGGTGAAACTCATGAAGGCAGTTACGGCGTAAGTCGGCGCTAGAGCGGAAAGCAGAAAACATGGCAAAAGCAAATACGCGGGTTCGCAAGAAGGTCAAGAAGAATGTGGCCGAAGGTATCGCCCACATTCACGCGTCCTTCAACAACACCATTATCACGATCACCGATCGTCAGGGCAACACCCTGTCGTGGGCGACGACGGGTTCGGCCGGTTTCAAAGGCTCGCGCAAATCGACGCCTTTCGCTGCGCAGGTTGCGGGCGAGCACGCCGGCAAGGTCGCGCAGGAATGTGGCGTGAAAAATCTCGAAGTTCGTATCAAAGGGCCGGGACCCGGTCGCGAATCCGCGATGCGCGCGTTGAATGCGCTCGGGTTCAAAATTACCAGCATCGCCGACGTAACGCCGGTGCCGCATAACGGTTGCCGCCCGCCGAAGCGGCGCCGCATCTAAGGAGAATCGGCTGTGGCCAGAAATCTAGACGCAAAGTGCCGTCAATGCCGCCGTGAGGGCGAGAAATTGTTCCTCAAGGGCGACAAGTGCTTTACAGACAAATGCGCGATCGAGCGCCGTAACTATCCGCCGGGTCAGCACGGGCAGAAAAACAGCCGCCTGTCGGGCTATGGCGTGCAGCTACGCGAGAAGCAGAAGCTGCGCCGCATCTATGGCCTGCTTGAGCGCCAGTTCCGCACGGTCTACAAAAAAGCCGACCAGCAAAAAGGCATCACCGGCGAAAACCTGTTGTTCTCGCTGGAGTCGCGGCTCGACAATATTACCTACAAGATGGGTTTTGGCGCCTCGCGCTCCGAAGCGCGCCAGATCGTGCGCCACAACGGCATTCTGGTGAACGGCAAGCGTGTAAACATTCCTTCGTATCAGTTGCGCCCGGGCGATGAAGTCGAAGTCGCGCCCAAGGCGAAGGAGCATCTGCGTATCAAGGCGGCGTCGGAAGCCGGCGCCGGTCGCGGTTTCCCCGAATGGCTGGAAGTGGACAGCACTGCACTGAAGGGCAAGTTCAAGAGCATGCCGGCGCGCAGTGATCTGCCTTCCACAATCAACGAATCGCTGGTGATCGAACTGTATTCGAAATAGCGCGAAATAGCGATGGGATGCGCGGGGCAGTTTCCCCGTGCCAGCATCGGCGGCAGTGTCGTTCGACGATTGTGTCGATCACCGCCTAATTGTCAGAGGATCAGGCCATGCAAAGCAGCACATTTCTCAAGCCCCGCATTATCGACGTGCAAAACATTTCACCGTTTCACGCCAAGGTGACGATGGAGCCTTTCGAGCGCGGCTACGGCCACACGCTCGGCAATGCATTGCGCCGCGTTCTGTTGTCCTCGATGCCCGGCTATGCGCCGACCGAGGTCAAGATCAGCGGTGTGCTGCACGAGTACTCGACGATTGACGGTGTGCAGGAAGACGTTGTCGACCTGCTGCTCAATCTCAAGGGCATCGTGCTCAAACTGCACAACCGCGAAGAAGTCACCCTCTCGCTGAAGAAAGACGGTGAAGGTATCGTCACGGCGAAAGACATTGAAGAGATGCATGACGTAGAAATCGTCAATCCGGATCACGTCATCGCGCATTTGAGCGCCGGCGGCAAACTGGACATGCAGATCAAGGTCGAACACGGCCGCGGCTATGTGCCGGGCACCGTGCGTACCAATCGCGGCGATCCGCTGCTTGAGGCAACAACTTCGCGCTCGGTCGGTAACATCGTGCTGGATGCATCATTCAGCCCGGTGCGCCGCGTCAGCTACCAGGTTGATTCCGCGCGCGTCGAACAGCGCACCGACCTCGACAAACTGATTGTCGACATCGAAACCAATGGCGCCATCGAACCGGAAGAGGCTATCCGTTACGCTGCGCGCATTCTGGTCGATCAACTGGTGGTGTTCGCCGATCTCAAAGGCACACCGGCGCTGGCTGAAGTGCCGAAAGCACAGCAGATCGATCCGATCCTGCTGCGTCCGGTCGACGATCTCGAACTGACCGTGCGTTCTGCCAACTGCCTGAAGGCGGAGAACATTTATTACATCGGCGACCTGATTCAACGCACCGAGACCGAGTTGCTGAAAACGCCGAATCTCGGCCGCAAATCGCTTAACGAAATCAAGGAAGTGCTGGCGTCGCGTGGTTTGACGCTCGGCATGCGCCTGGAGAACTGGCCGCCCGCCGGTCTCGAGAAAACTTAAGAGGACATCATGCGTCATCGTCTCGGACTACGGAAACTTAACCGTACCAGCAGCCATCGCCTCGCGATGCTGCGCAATATGACTGTTTCGCTGCTGCGGCACGAAGTCATCAAGACCACTCTGCCGAAGGCGAAGGAATTGCGCCGGGTTGTGGAGCCGATACTCACGCTCGGCAAGAAGCCGTCGCTGGCAAACCGCCGAATCGCGTTTAACCGCCTGCGTGACCGCGAAATGGTCACCAAGCTGTTCGGAGAGTTCGGTCCGCGTTATGCCAAGCGCAACGGCGGCTATCTGCGTATTTTGAAATTCGGTTTTCGCAAGGGGGACAATGCTCCTATGGCGCTGGTCGAGTTGCTCGACCGTCCGGAGCAGGCTGAGGACAATAAAAAGGAAGCGCCTGCAAAGGCTGCGTGATAACAACAGAGATGTAATTAAAAGCCGGCTTTGCGCCGGCTTTTTTGTTGGTGCAATATGACTGAAGGCAAACCGGTTTCGAGCACCGTTTATTCGATCGGCCATGGCAGCCGCGGCAGCAGCGAATTTGTCGCGTTGTTGAACGCGGTAGAAGCCGTTTGCCTGATTGACGTGCGCGCATATCCGTCATCGAAACGCCATCCGCAGTTCACCCGCCTCGCACTGGAACCCGCGCTGCGCGGCGCCGGCATCCGTTATGTCTGGGGAGGGCAAGGCACTCGGCGGTATGCGCGGCGTGCGCGCCGGGTCGCCGCACGCCGCGCTCAGCGATCCAACGCTGCGCGGCTTTGCCGATCATATGGCAAGCGCGGAATTCAAGGACGGCATTGCGCGCCTGTTGACGCTGTCCCGCCAGCACAACGTCGCCTTTATGTGCGCGGAAAGAGAGCCACTGCATTGCCACCGCTCGTTTATTGCCGACGCATTGCTGTTGCATGGCATGCGCGTCTGGCATCTGCATGATGCCGGCGACGTGCGCCAGCACGTTTTTCGGCCCGAAGCGCGGACGCTGGCGGGCAATGAAATTATTTACGACGGCGGCGTACAGCTTGGATTGACGTTGTAGACTCCCTTTAAACAGGCGCAAATGCGCCGCCATGGAGTGAGACAATGAAAATAACCGCTGTTGAAACCATCGTCGTCAGCATGCCGATGCTGATCGAAGGCGATGTTTTGCCGAAAGCGAGCGGCGCCGCCCGCACCAGCATGCAGACCTTGCTCGTGCGCATCGATACCGATGAAGGCGTGTCGGGCTGGGGCGAAGGTTTCGGTCACCGCATTTATACGGCGACCAAAGCGGCGCTGGATAGCTTTATCGGCCCGATGTGTATCGGCCGCGACCCGACCGAAATCAGCACGCTGGTCGACCAGCTGCAGCGCAACCTCGGCGGTGTCGGCCGCAACGGGCCGGCGATGTACGCGTTGTCGGCCATCGATATCGCGCTGTGGGATATCGCCGGCAAACTGGCCGGGCTGCCCTTGTACAAACTGCTCGGTGGTTCGCCGCGCCGCGACCTGCCGGCCTATGCGAGTCTGCTGCGTTACGGCGAAGCGCGCGCGGTCACGCACTATACCGAACGCGCGTTGAAACGCGGTTACCGCCATATCAAGCTGCACGAAATTACCGAAGCGCCGATCAAGGCCGCACGCGACGTCGCCGGCGCCGATCTTCCCATCATGGTCGATTGCAATTGCCCGTGGACCATCGATGAGGCGATTACGATGGCGCGCAAACTCGCACCGCTGAGGCTGAAATGGCTGGAAGAGCCGGTGTGGCCACCGGAGGATCATCGAGGTCTGGCGCGTGTGCAGGCGGATGGCGGTATTCCGACCGCTGCTGGCGAAAACGCGATGCTGCCCGAATTCAAGAGCATGTTCGAACACGCCGCAATCACCTACGCACAACCGAGCGTTACCAAGGTCGGTGGCGTGACGCAGATGCGCAAGGTCATGGCACTGGCGGAGGCCTTCGGCGTCAACGTGGTGCCGCATTCCGCTTATTTCGGGCCGGGATTGCTGGCGTCGATCCACTGTATCGCCGCCATGCCCAAAGAAACGCTGGTCGAGCGCTACGACGCCGACTTCGCCGAGAACCCGTTACACGATGCAATTACGCCTGGCGCGAACGGCCGCATCGCGGTGCCGCAGGGGCCGGGGCTGGGGCTCGATCCGGATCCCGCGATGCTTGCCCGGCTGCGTGTCAAATAGCATCGAACATCCTGTATGCTTTGCTGACATTCATCGCGGTCGATGCGGGAGGAGCATGCGGCAGACGGTAGCTGGGATTGCGCTGGCCATGGTGTTTGCGCTGGCCGGCAGCGGCGCTTTTGCGCAGGCCTATCCAAACAAGCCGATCCGCATGGTGGTGCCGTTCACGCCCGGCAGCGCGACCGACGTGGTGGCGCGGCTGATCGGGCCGCGACTGGTCGAGAGCTGGGGGCAGCCGGTAGTCATTGATAACCGGCCGAGTGCGGGCGGCACGGTGGCCGGCGGCATTGTTGCCGCCGCCCCCGCCGATGGCCACACGCTATTGCTGGCATCCTCCGTATTCGCCGGCAGCGCCGCACTTTATCCCGATCTGCCGTACGACACCCTGAGAGACTTTGCCGGCGTTACACAGGTCGGCAGCACGCCGATGCTGATAGCGACCGCACCGTCGCTCGGGATGAAATCCCTGCGTGATCTGATCGCGCTGGCGCAGCAGAAGCCCGGACAAATCAACTTCGGTTCGTCGGGCATCGGCAGCGGCACGCATGTCGGCGGCGAGTTTTTCAAACTGGCGGCCGGCATTAATGTCGTGCACGTTCCGTACAAAGGCACGCCCGAAGCGCTCAACGACGCGATTGCCGGACGCATCCAGTTTGTCGTCACCTCGGTGGTGCCGGCGATTCCGCTGGTCAGGAGCAGCCGCCTGCAGGCGCTAGCGATCACCACGCGTGACCGTCTGGCGGCGCTTTCCGAAGTGCCAACGGTGGCGGAGGCGGCGCTGCCGGGGTTTCACTACGACGGCTGGTACGGATTGATCGCCCCGGCACGCACGCCGCGCGTGGTCATCAACAAACTGGCGCAGGAAGTCGGCCGTATTCTGCGCCTGCCGGAGATCAGCGAAAAACTCGCCAGCCAGGGTGCGACTGCACGGCCGTCTACGCCGGAGGAATTCGATCAAATGGTGCGCAACGAGATCGCCATACGTGGCAAGGTGTTGAAGGCCACGGGTGCGAAAGCAGAGTAGTTACAGATGAATAACTTTAGCCCTATCAGATTTGTTTTGGTTTTGTTGTGGGCGTTGGCGGCGTCGACGCCGCTGACCGTGTTTGCGCAGGACAGCAGGCCGCTGCGCGTGGTAGTACCGTTTCCGCCCGGCGGCGCAGTCGACACGCTGGCGCGCGCGCTGTCGGCGCCGCTCAACCGCGCGCTCGCACAGAGCATCGTCATCGACAACCGGCCGGGCGCCAACACCGTAATCGGCACAGAGGCAGTGGTGCGCGCCGCGCCGGACGGCAACACGCTGCTCTTGATGGCGACGAGTTTTACCGTCAATCCGTCAGCGCATGCCGGGCTGCCGTACGATTCGCTCAATGATCTCAACGGCGTCAGCCGCGTTGCCTACAACCCGCTGATCATCTGCGCGCATCCATCGCTGCCGGCGCGCACGGTGAAGGAGCTCGTTGCACTGGCGCGGGCGCGGCCGCGCGAGCTGACCTGGGGTGTGGCGAGCATACTGGGCGGCGGCCGTATTGCCGGCGAGTTGTTTCGCGAAGCAACGAATATCGAGTTGATCAACGTGCCATACGGCGGCGGCGGGCCGGCGACGGTTGCCTTGCTCGGCGGCCACACCAGCCTGCTGGTCGGCAACGTGCTCGAGTGTTCGCCTTATCTGCCGTCGGGCCGCGCGCGTGCGATAGCCGTCACTTCAATTGCGCGCTCGACCGCAGTACCGCAGGTGCCGACCGTCGCCGAGTCGGGTTATCCCGGTTTCGACGCGACCAACTGGTTCGGCGCGATGGTGCGCGCCGGCACGCCGAAGGCGAGCATTGAACGCCTCAGCGCCGAAATCGGCCGCGCGTTGCAGCTGCCTGAGGTGAACGATGCGCTGGCACGCGTCGGGCTCACCGCAGGTGCGATGACGCCCGCCGAATTCGACGCTTTCATCCGCACCGAGATGCAGAAGAACGGCCGTATCGTGCGTGCACTGAAACTGAAGGTTGAATGATTGCGCGGTGCGCGAGCGCTGTCGTAAACCGCAAACCAGCCCGGGAGTCAGATTATGAGATCGATCATCGCCGCCGCCATCCTCCTGCTTGCCGCTTGCGGCGTCGAAACCGCCAGTACGGCAGCCACCGGCGCCATCATCAAGAAGCAGGAGATGGAAGAGGGCAAAAAGACAATGGAGCGTTCACAGGCCAGGGTCGAAGACGCAGTTCAACAGATGCAGCAGCGCGCCGAAAAAGACGGCGAAAAATAACCGGCGACAGTTATTCGGCACGCACGTTGGCGGTGCGCGCCACCTTGCCCCAGCGCGCGGTGTCGTCGCGGATTTCCATTGCGAATTGCTCGGAGCTGCTGCCGATCGGCTCGAGTCCGGTGGTGCGATAGCGTTCGCGCAACTCGGGGATCGCCAGCGCTTTGGTTACTTCGGTGTGCAGCTTCAACAGAATTTCGCGTGGCGTTCCCGCTGGTGCGAGCAGCCCGTACCAGGAACCGATGACAAGTTCGGGGCCGCCGGCTTCCGCCAGCGTTGGCACTTCCGGCGCTACCGGTGAACGCTTTGCTGCGGCCACACCCATCGCGCGCAAGCGCCCGGCGCGCACCTGCGGCATGGTTGCCATCATCGAGTCGAAGCCCATGATGACGTGGCCGCCAACCAGATCGGCGATCAGCGGCTGACTGCCTTTGTACGGCACGTGGATCAGGCGCGTGCCGGTCTGCTGCAGAAAATATTCCGCTGCAAGGTGATTGGTGCCGCCGATGCCGGGTGAGCCGTAGGTGAGCTCGCCGGGATGTTTTTTCGCCAGCGCGATGAATTCGCGTACGTTGCGCGCGGCGAGCGACGGATGCACCACCATGACGAAGGATGTCGCGCCGACATTGCTGACCGGGACCAGATCGCGCACCGGGTCGAACGGCAGTTTGGCGTAGACATGCGGATTGATCGTAATGGTGCCGGTGGTGGCGCCGATCAGCGTGTAACCGTCGGCCGGCGCTTTGGCGCCGATTTCAGTGCCGATGATGCCGTTGGCGCCGGCGCGGATGTCGATCACAAACTGCTGCTGCACGCTTTCGCTCATTTTTTGCAGCAGCGGCCGCAGCACGATATCGAGGCCGCCGCCGGCGGCAAACGGCAGGATCACGCGCACCGGTTTCGCCGGATAGGTTTGCGCATTGGCCGCCGCGGCCATGGCAAGCGCGGCGGCCGCCGCGAGCAGGTTTTTGCGCGCCATCAGTCGATCAGCCGCGAGGGCCGCCCGGGCAATCAGTGGCGCGCCCGTTGCATTTTTCCCCGACATATTCAGGCAGGCCGCGGCCGGCGATCTCGATGCGCATGCCTTCGGGATCCTGTATGGTCCAGCCGAGTTTTGAATCCGGCAGCGGGTTGTAGCCGCGGCGCTTCAATTCCGCTTCGACGCGATTTTGATCGTAGTTTTCAATTTCAAAGGCGAAATGATCGACATAAGGTTTGCCGCCCGGCCGTTTACTGTTGCGCAGATACAGCGTGTTGTTGCCGAAACGCAGCATGGCCTGTGCATTCGGCTCGTTGGCTTTGTAGTAGATCGGTTTCATGCTGAACATCTGCTGGTACCAGTCGCGCGTTTTTACGATGTCATCGACGCACAGCACAATGTGGCTGTAGGCAGTGGCTTTGAAACCGTTGCCGCTGGGTTTCGGCATGCTGGCGAGATTTTTCAGGCCGACCGCTTCGGCGCCCTTGCATTTATCGGAGTTAATGATGGCGCAGGGATCGCTAGCGCCGGGGAAGATGCCGGTCTCGGAAATGAAATGAATCATGTAGCCCGAGCGGTCATCCAGCGTCCAGCCCCATTCCGTATCAGCTTTGAAATTGATGTTCTGGCGCTTTAATTCGGCAGCGATTTTTTCCTTGTTGCCGACGAAGTTGTCGATCGACCAGCCGATGTGGCTGACCGCAGCCTTTTCGCCCGGTTTGACCGGCACGATATAGATGCCTTCGGGTTTGGCCGGGTCGCCGAACTCGACGGCGCACATGCGTCCGTTATCCCACGCCACCTTCATGCCGAGCAGTTCGACGTAAAAGTCGCGCGTGCGTTTGTAATCGGTTACTGCGTAAGACAGATGGTTGACGGCGGTGGCGCGCGCCAGCCCGCGATACTCCTCAGCGGGCCAGGGCGTGGCGCAGCCGCCGAGCATGGCAGTCGCACCCGCGCTGCCGATGGCGGTGAGCAGGCGCCGGCGCTGCCGGTCGACGGCAGCAGGCGCGTGGATTGAACGATCCAGTGAACGATAGCTATTCATGGTGATACTCCTCCGGGATGAGCGTCCGTCGATGCGGGCGTAGTGATGCATTGTAGGCGCAGGGGGTCGCATGCGACAACTGAACACGTGGCACATAAATTTTATTGACGGGCTGCTAGAATCGTCGCACCTGATTCCCTGATCGCGGGGTTCGCTTGAAGCCTTTCCATTCCATACTGGGTTTACTCACGGGAGTTTTGATGATGGCCACGGTTTTACCGGCCGGCGCGCAGCCGGCTGATCGCTACGCCACGGTGAACGGCATACGCCTGCATTATCTCGAGTCGGGGGCGGCGGACAGACAGCCGCTGATCCTGCTGCATGGCATTGCCCGTGTTGCGCACAATTTCGATCACATCGCGCCGCGTTTTCTTGACGAATATCGCGTCATCGCCGTCGACATGCGCGGCCACGGCGATTCGGCCTGGGATGCGGGCGGCGCCTACATGGTTGAAGATTATGTTGCCGACGTCGAGGCGCTGATCGTTGCGCTCAAATTGAACAATATCGTGTTGTGGGGCAACTCGACCGGCGGGCGCGTCGCGCAGATGATAGCCGGCCGCCATCCGGAATGGGTCGCCGCGGTTATTTCCGAAGACGTTGGGCCGGAGCGGCCGGCAGCGATTTCGAACCGCCGCGCGGCGCGCATGGCGCGCGAGGCCGAGGGCTGGGCGACGCGTGAAGAGCTGCTCGCCTACATGAAAAAAGACACCCCGCAGATGCCCGATCCGCTGCTGCGCCATTTTGTCGAACATGGCGCAAAGGTGCGCGCTGACGGCCGCCTCTTCTACAAACGCGATCCGAAAATACTCGACGGTTTTGTGCCGACCGAGTTATGGGCCACCATCAGCCGTATCAAGGCGCCGATACTCTATCTGCTCGGCGGCGCCAGCGACATCGTGCCGCCCGAAACGCAGGCGCAGTTGAAAAGTACCTTGCCGCGCGTAGAGATCGTGACCATGCCCGGACTCGGACACTATCCGAGCGACGAAAAGCCCGACGAAATGGCGGTGATTGTGCGGCGGTTTTTGCAGGGCGCGCGGCGCGGCGCACCATAATCGCCGCTTACTGAAAACCCTGCTGATTGCGCCGGCGTTGTTGTATCTCTGCGTCGATTTGCTGCTGGCGCCGCGCCGCGTCCTGTTGCGACTGTTGCTGCTGGCGCAATGAATCAAGTTCCTGCTGGCGCCGCGCGTTGAGCCGTTCGTTCTCCAGCGTCTGGACGGTTTGTGAGTCGCGCGCGGCGCGGTTGCGTGCATCGGTTTCGCTCTCCATCGCCTGGCGGCGCGCCTGCATATCTTCGGCACGGCGCTGCACTTCAAGTCTTTGCCGGTCTGTTTCCTGCAAGCGCTCAAAGCGCGCGCGCTCGGCTTCGTTGCGGCGCGTGACCTGTTCGGCCAGATCGCGATTGCGCTCAAGCTCGGACGCCGTCTGGTTGCCCGCGGCATTTTGTTGACGCTCGATCATGCGCATGCGTGCGCTGTCATCGCGCCCATCCATTTCCGTCTTCAGCCGTTCGATTTCCGCTTCCATTTTTGTCGCGCGCGCGCGTTCTTCGAGCACACGCGCTTCGGCGGCAGCCTGGTTGGAGCGGAATTTCCAGTAACCGCCGTAGGCAACGCAGCACAGCAGCAACAGAACAATTGCGTTTTTTGATGTCATAAATGATTGCCGCTGTTTTTTCCGGCCCGAAGGCGGGTTGTAAGGTATTGCATCGTCATGAAAGTTAGCACTATTCCGTGCGCAGCGTTTATTATCAGCGACAAATTCGGCATTAGGCAATACGTCCGGCGGCGGGCGCAGCCGGAACGCCGCACGCGGATCGTGCCGCGCCCTTTTTGAGGGCGGTCGCACAACGCGGCGGCGCGGGATCAGTTATGCTGCGAAACTTTCAAGCAGCGGGGGCGGGCGCCATGCAATGGCAATACCGGAAGGGGCTGCAGGACATCGGCAATGGCTGCTTTGCGTGGTTGCAGCCGGACGGCGGCTGGGGCTATAGCAATTCCGGCCTGATCGTCGATGGCGGCGAGACGCTGCTGGTCGATACCTTGATGGATCTGGCGCATACGCGCGAAATGCTCGCCGGTTACCGTGCCGCAGTGCCGGCGGCGGCGCAGATCGGCACACTGGTCAACACGCATTCAAACGGCGACCACACCTATGGCAACCAATTGCTGGCGGGGGCGCGCATGATCGCCAGCCGTGCCTGTGCCGAGGAAATGGAGCAGCGCCGCCCCGAAGAACGCGCCGAAATGATGCGCAAATGGCGCGATTACGGTGAGGCGGGCGCTGCCTGGCATGACCTTTATGACGGCATATTCGATTTTGAGGGCCTAGTTTACACGCCGCCGACGGAAACCTTCGAGCACGCGCTCAAAGTGCACGTCGGTGCGAAAGAGGTGGAGCTGACCATGGTCGGTCCGGCACACACGCGCGGCGACGTGCTGGTGCACGTGCCGCGCGATCGCACGGTGTTTACCGGCGACATACTGTTCATCGGCGGGCACCCGGTATCGTGGGACGGTCCGATTTCGAACTGGATTGTTGCTTGCGATTTGATACTCGACTGGGATGTCGAGACTATCGTGCCGGGACACGGGCCGATTACCGACAAGGCCGGTGTGCAGGCAATGAAACATTATTTCGAATATCTGACGGTCGAGGCGCGCAAGCGTTACGACGCCGGCATGAGCGAGGCGGAGGCCGGTCTGGATATTTCGATGACCGAATTTCGCGACTGGATAGACGGCGAACGCGTCATAGTCAACGTGGCCACGCTTTACCGCGAGTTCAGCGGCGATACGCGCAAGCCCAATGTGCTGGAGTTTCATGCGCGCATGGCGCGCCTGCGCAAGCCACGCGCAAAACACGGTTAATTGCGGTCGTAAAAAGGATTTGAGATGAACCATGCACTCGACGAAACGCACGATCCAAAACGTGTGAGCTGGGTGGCGTCTGCGCAGGGGCACGGCGAATTTCCGCTGCAGAATCTGCCGCTCGGCATTTTCAGCCGTGACGGCGATGCGCCGCGCGGCGGTATTGCGATTGGCGATTCGATATTCGATCTGAAGGCGGCGCTTGCCGCGGGCCTGTTCAGCGGCGAGGCTGCACAGGCTGCGGCGGCGGCAAGCGGTGCGACGCTTAATCCGCTGATGGCGCTGGGCGCGGCCGCGCGTCGTGCATTGCGCCGGCGCGTTTTTGCCCTGCTCGACGCGAACGGCGCGGAACTTTCCGGCGTCGAGGCGCTGGCGAAAACGCTGTTGCATGATGCGGCGGGCTGCAGCGTGCACGTGCCGGCAAGAATCGGTGCCTTTACCGATTTTTTTGCCGGCATACACCATGCGACCAACGCCGGATTGCGCCGCAATGCCAATCCGCCGCTGACGTCGAACTATAAATATGTGCCGGTGGCGTATCACAGCCGAGCGTCGAGTGTGCGCGCCTCCGGTTTTCCGGTGCGGCGTCCGCACGGCCAGCGTGAGCTGACCGCCAATCAACCGGAGTTCGGGCCTTGCCTCAAAATGGATTTCGAGCTTGAGCTCGGCGCCTGGATCGGGCCCGGTAACGCATTGGGTGAGCCGGTGCCGATTGTGCGCGCCGGCGAACAGATGATCGGGCTGTGTTTGCTAAACGACTGGTCGGCGCGCGACATTCAGCGCTGGGAATCGGCGCCGCTGGGGCCGTTTCTGGCGAAGAATTTCTGCACTACGGTGTCGCCGTGGATAGTGACCGCCGAGGCGCTGGCGCCGTTTCGCATCGCGCAACCGGCGCGGCCCGACGGCGATCCGCGTCCGCTGCCGTATTTATGGGACGATGCAGATCAGAACGATGGCGCCTTTGATATTGAACTTGAAGCATGGCTGTCGACCGGCGCATTCCGCGAAAAGAAATTGCCGCCGCAACGCATCGCGCTGAGCAATACCAAACATCTGTACTGGACGGTCGCGCAGATGGTTGCGCATCACACCAGCAGCGGCTGCAATCTCGAAGCCGGGGATCTGTTCGGCAGCGGCACCATCTCGGCGCCCGACGCGTCAGGTTACGGCAGTTTTGCCGAATTGAGTTTCGACGGCAAGCAGCCGATTACGCTGGCCTCCGGCGAGACGCGTGCTTTTCTGGAGGACGGTGACGAACTCATCCTGCGCGCGCATGCGCGGCGCGATGGTTGCATCGCGATTGGTTTTGGTGAATGCCGCGGCCGCATCGGGGCGTGAGCGCGGCGGCTACGCGCCGCTGCTAGGCTGACAGCGCTTCGTCGAGAAAATCCAGCCGGTCCTGGCCCCAGTAAAGCGTTTTGTTGTAGACGTAGGTCGGCGTGCCGAATACGCCGTGTTCTGCCGCTTCTTTTTCGCTGGCCTGCCACGCTGCCATCATTTCAGGCGAGTCCTGCATGGCGAGCAGGCGCGCGCCGTCCATGCCCAGCTTGTCGGCAACGGTGCTGCGCACCGCCGCATCACGCACGTCTTTTTCCTCGCTCCACAGTGCGTGCAGCAGTGCATGGCTCAGTGCGAGCGCGTCCCAGCCGAGGCGGTCGGCGGCGATCACCATGCGCGCGGAGAACTGGTTGTCGGTCGGGTAATGGCGCGGTCGCAGCACCAGCGGCATGTTCAATCGTTTGCGCCAGCGATCGAGTTCGACTTCGTGATAACGCCGTCGTGCATCGGGGCGGCTGAGCAGCGGTATGCCGCCGTTAGGCGGCACGATGCGGGTCGGCCGCACCACCACGTCGAGATCGTGTTTGCGGATCAGGGCGTGAAAGCGCGGGCCGCCGAGATAGGCCCACGGCGATGACAGCGAATGAAAATAGATGACGGTTTTTTTCATGGCAGGAGAAATTCAGAATGGGTGACAAGACGAAGAGCGCAGCGTTGTATTGTAGTCCATGCGCAAGCACGCTGCGCCGTGCGCTGGTTATAATCAAGCGCCATGATTTTACCGTTCACGCCTGCGCGTACACCGACTGCCGTCATCGGCATTACCGCTGTCGCATCAATGATCTTTTCAACGTTTGCGGTCGCGCAGATGAATGCGGCCGGCTATCCGGACAAAGCGATTCGTCTGGTGGTGCCGTTTGCCGCCGGCGGTGCACTTGACGTGGTCGGCCGCATCGTCGGCCAGAAGCTGACCGAGCGCTGGGGCAAACAGATTATCATCGACAACCGGCTCGGCGCCGCCGGTAACATCGGCGCCGAATTCGTGGCGAAGGCGGCGCCCGACGGTTATACCCTGCTGATGTCGTCGGTGACGACACAGGCGATCAGCATGAGCCTGCTGGCAAAACCGCCGTACGATTTTGTGCGCGATTACGCGCCGGTTTCGTTGGTGGCCTCGGCGCCGCTTGCGCTGGTGGTGCATGCGGCGCTGCCGGCAAAATCGGTGCGCGAATTCATTGCGCTGGCGAAAGCGCATCCGGGTGAGCTCAATTATTTTTCCTCGGGCACCGGCAGCGGCACGCATCTGGCGGCGGCGATATTCGATCAGATGACCGGCGTTCGCACGACGCACGTGCCGTACAAAGGCGGTGCGCAGGGCGTCACCGATCTGCTGTCGGGGCAGATGCAGTTTGCGTTCTCGACTATCGGTCTTGCCCAGCCGCACGTCGAATCCGGCCGCCTGCGCATGCTCGCAATCGGTTCACGCCAGCGGTATACGCGGTTGCCGCAGGTGCCGACTGTGGCCGAAAGCGGCGTTACGGGTTATGAGGCCGAGCAGTGGTACGGTGTGGTGGCGCCGGCCGCCACAGCGCCGGCGATCGTTGCCAAACTGCATGCCGAGGTCAAGGCGATTGTTGCCCAGTCTGAGGTGCAGGAGCGTTTTTACAGCCAGGGCATTGCGCCGGCAAACGCGACCCCCGAAGAGTTCGCCGGCATTATCCGCGCCAACGTGGCGAAGTACTCGCAGGTAATCAAGACGCTTGGCCTGAAAGCGGAGTGACGCCGCTGCGCGGCTGCACTATCTGCATCCTATTCGCGTGCATTTCCTATCTGCTGTAAGCCCGTTGTAAGGCTGAGGCGTGATGATGCGCCTGTCCGTATAACTGGCAGGCTGGACACTTTGCCGGCTGGCCAATCAATATTCCTGTAGTCAATCGCGGATCGCGAGGAGAGCATCATGAAAAGAATCGTTGCAGGTTTGGTGACGGCATTGGCGTTTTGTTGCAGTCATGCGGCAGACGTGAAGGATGCGCCGATACCGGAGCAGATGAACTGGGTCGGCATCGGCCTGTTTGCGCTTATTTTTTTCGGTCTTTCTTTCGGCTTTGTTTTTCTTGTCTGGAAGCAAAGCCGCAAAAAGGAAGGTGAGCCGAAGCCGCAGAACAAATAACGCAATATCTGCGTGAACGTTTGTAATTCCCCCGGTTTTTTGACGGCGAAATTCCTGCTCTGCCGGCGTTGACTGGTGCCGTGATTTGCCCGGATACGCTATGCTTCGGCCTTCATGCAAAGCGGAGCAGGCGATGGGTGCAACAGATGTAGTCGCGCAGTTTGTAACCACAATCAAAGGCGCGGATATTCCGCAAGAGGCGTTGCGGCGCGCGCGCACCGCCTTGCTTGATTGCGTCGGTTGTGCGATTGCCGGTGCAACCTATTCATCGAGCCATCTGCTGCTCGATTTCATACGCGATTGCGGCGGTGCGCCGCAGGCCACCGTCATGGGCACGACGCTGCGCACGTCGGTGCCGGACGCCGCGCTTGCCAACGGCATGCTGTCGTCGGCCTTGCTCTACGAAGACACCTGTTTGATCATGCCGGGGCATGCCACGGCGACGCTGCTGCCGGTGCTGCTGGCGCTCGGTGAAACGCGCCACCTGTCAGGGCAGGCGTTGCTCGAAGCCTACATCGTCGGCTTCGAACTCGAAGCCTCACTGGGTCCGGCGATTGCGCCCGATCATTACGAACGCGGCTGGCACGCAACGGCAACCGTCGGCACCATGGGCGCCACTGCGGCTGCCTGCCGTTTGCTCGGGCTCGATGCCGAACGCGTGCGCATGGCGCTTGGCATTGCAACCTCGCTGGCGGCCGGCTCGCGGCAGAATTTCGGCGCGATGATGCAGGCGTTTCACTCGGGTGTGGCGGCGCGTAACGGCGTCACCGCAGCGTTGCTGGCGCAGCGCGGCTTCACCGCTGACCCGGCAATCCTTGAAAGCCGCATGGGTTTTTGCAATCTCTACGGTATCGGCACCGCTAAACTTGACGCGGCAATGGCTGGGCTCGGGCGCGAATTCGCGCTACTCGGGCCCAATCTTTATCTCAAGCTGTATCCCTGCGGGTTTCCCTTGCAGCGGCCGATCGATTGCGCGATTGAACTGGCCAACGCGCACGATTTGAAGCCTGACGACATCGAGGAAATCAGCTGCGGCGTGCATTACCTGATTCCGGAAACGGTATTCCACGTCAATCCGCAAACCGGTTTGCAGGGGCGCACCAGCATTCCGTATTGTGTCGCTCGCGCGATTATCGATCGCCGCATGGGGCTGGCGCAGTTCAGCGACGAAAAAGTGCTGGACCCTGCGGTGCGCGCGCTGATGCCGCGCGTGAAGACCGTGGTGCCGGCAGAACTCTCGCGTGAGGCGCTGCGCGGACTCGTCAACGCAATCGCTGCGCCGGCCGTGATGGAGATCCGCCTGCGTGATGGCCGCACAGTCAGCACGCGGGTCGAGCAATTTCGCGGCGCCGGCGAACGACCGCTGAGCCATGATGAGGTCGTCACCAAGTTCCGCGAGACCGCCGGCATGGTGCTGGACGCGACGCGTGTCGAACGCGTGCTGGGCATGATAGACAACCTCGGCGCCCTGGCGGATACGGCTGAACTGGCAGGCCTGCTCGCCGCCTAGCGGAGACTTCTCACGGGCGCACACCCGCCGGCGGATGCGCTATGATGGCCTCCGGCAGCGGGCGTTTTCAACGCCGCCCGGCGCCGCCGGCAGTCCAAATCAATAATGCTTGCCATCAAGGCGAGTCAACGGAGGGGTTCATGGCAAAACTCAATATCAACGGCAGAACGCATGACGTCAAGGTCGAGGCGGATACGCCGCTGTTGTGGGCGATACGCGAACAGGTCGGTCTGACCGGCACAAAATACGGTTGCGGTGTTGCGCAGTGCGGCGCCTGCTCGGTGCATATCAATGGTGAATTGCGGCGCTCCTGCTCGATGCCGGTGTCAACGGTTAAAGCGACCGACAAAATTGTCACCATCGAAGGGCTCTCGCGCAACAGCTCCCATCCGGTGCAGAAAGCGTGGCTCGAAGTCGACGTGCCGCAATGCGGCTACTGCCAGTCGGGCCAGTTGATGGCGGCGGCGGCGCTGCTGAAAAAAAATCCCAATCCGAGCGACAAGGACATCGATGACGCGATGACCAATATCTGCCGCTGCGGCACCTACCAAAGAATCCGTGCGGCCGTGCATGTCGCCGCCAAAATGGCCGCTGGCGGTAACAGCGCCAAAGCCAAAGCCTAGGCGCGGGGAGAATAATCATGACGACACGCAAAAAATCGACAGTCGCGAACAGCGCGCGCCGCAAATTCATTATCGGCACGGCAGCAGCGGGTGGCGGCCTCGCCATCGGATTCAATATGCCGTTTGCGGCCAGCGCTGCAGAGACCAAGGCTGCCGCGGGCGCCGAGGTCAACGCCTGGGTGGTGGTAAAGCCAAACAACACCTGTGTTATCCGCATCGCGCGTTCGGAAATGGGCCAGGGCACTGAAACCGGTCTCGCCCAGCTGGTGGCGGAAGAACTCGAGTGTGGCTGGAAGAATATCCGCACCGAGTTTGTCACGCCTGGCGAAAACCTCGCGCGCAAGCGCGTGTGGGGCGAAATGGGCACCGGCGGCAGCCGCGGTATCCGCACTTCCGAAGACTATGTGCGGCGCGGCGGCGCGGTCGCGCGGCTCATGCTTCTGCAGGCGGCGGCCGATCAATGGAAGGTGCCGGTTGAAGAGCTGACGGTCGCCGATGGCGTGATTACCCACGCCGCTTCGAAGCGTTCGACCACCTATGGCAAGGTCGCCACCGCGGCGGCCAAACTGACGCCGCCGGATGCGAAGAGCATCACGCTGAAGGACCCGCGCACCTGGAAAGTCGCCGGCCAGCCGCTCAAGCGCATTGGTACCGAGACCCGTCTGGACGGCTCGCTGGTCTACGCCATCGATCTCAAGCTGCCCGGCATGCTGAATGCTGCGATCAAGGCCTGCCCGGTGTTTGGCGGCAAGCTGGTGAGTTTCGACAACGACAAAATCGCGGGCATGCCCGGCGTCAAGCGCGCGGTCAGGGTCAACGGCTTCACCGTCGCCGTTGTCGCCGACACCTGGTGGCATGCGAAAAAAGCGCTTGATGCAATGCCGATCGTTTGGGAAGAAGGCCCCAATGCCGCGCAATCGAGCGCGACCATCGCCGAGCGTCTCAAGGACGGCCTGACCACACAGACCAACGTCTATGCGTTCCGCAACGAAGGCGACGCGTTAAAGGCGATTGAGGGGGCGGCCAAGAAGGTCGAGGCTGTCTACCGCACGCCGTTCGTTCCGCATATCACGATGGAGCCGATGAACTGCACGGCGCGCATCACCGCGGACAGGGCGGAGGTGTGGGCGGCCACGCAGAACGCCGAGGCGTCACTCGCGGCGTTGTCCGAACAGTCCGGCCTGCCGCTCGCGAAGTGCGAAGTCTACAGACACGTGCTGGGCGGTGGTTTCGGGCGCCGCGGCGGCAATCAGGACTTCATCCGGCAGGCGGCCGAAATCGCCAAGCAGTTCCCCGGCACACCGGTGAAAATGATCTGGAGCCGTGAAGAGGACATGACGCATGACTTCTACCGGCCGATTTCGCAGTGCAAACTGACTGCGGGGCTCGATGCCAACAACAAGCTGGTCGGTCTGCATGTGCGCGTTTCGGGGCAGTCGATCAACGCCTGGGTCAACCCGGCGGCGATTCCCGACGGTTACAAGGACGCGCGCCAGTTGCAGGGTTATGACTCCAAACCCGGTGACGCCCAGCTCGGTTACGCCGTGCCCAACCTGCTGGTTGAATACGCGATGCGCAATACCCATGTGCCGGTCGGCGCGTGGCGTGGCGTGAATACCAACCAGAACGGCCTCTACATGGAGTGCTTCATCGAGGAGGTCGCGCGTGCGGCGGGCGTCGATTCGCTCGAATTCCGGCGTGGCATGATGGCCAAGTTCCCGAAACATCTCGGCGTGTTGAACGCGGTGGCCGAGAAGGGCGATTGGGGTAAGCCATTACCCGCCGGCGTGTTCCGCGGCATTGCGCAGTTCATGGGCTACGGCAGCTATTCGGCGGCGACCGCGGAAGTTTCTGTAAATGCAGCAGGTGAAGTGACGGTCCACCGCATGGTGCTCGGCGTCAACTGCGGCCATGCGGTCAATCCGCACCAGATCGCGGCGCAGGTCGAGGGCGGGGCAGTCATGGGGTTGAGCGCACTGTTGTTCGAGGAATTGACCGTCGAAAACGGTCGCATCGTGCAGGACAATTTCAACACCTATCCGGTCCTGAAATTGGCGCAAATGCCGAAGATTGAAACGGTGGTCGTGCCGACCTTCGATTTCTGGGGCGGCGTCGGCGAACCAACTATTTGCGTGGTGCGGCCGTCGGTGATGAACGCGATCTTCGCGGCGACCGGCAAACCGGTGCGTGCAGAACCGTTGAAGGCGGCGAAGCAGGTTTGATCGAACGCCACCCGCCGTCAAAAATAACCGCCCCTCGGGGCGGTTATTTTTTGGTGTGTGAAATTTATTGCGCCGTGACGCCGGCCAGCGCCGCAGCTTTTTTGTAGCGCTCGATTTCCTTCGGCAGCAGTTCGGCGAACTGCGACATCGGCACCACCCAGGCCTCGGCGCTTTCGCCGTCGAGAAATTTTTTCATCTCCGGACTTGCCAAAGCCTTGTTGATCGCCGCGTTGATGACGCCGACGCGCTCGCTGCTGATGCCGGCGGGTGCAAACATGCCCCACCACAATTCATAGGTATAACCGGGCACGCCGGATTGCGCGATCGCCGGCAGGCCCGGCAGCAGCGACGTCGGTTCGGCACTGGTGACCGCCAGCGCGCGAATGCGGTTGGCGCGCAATTGCGGATTGACTGCGGCAGCGCTGGCGATGACGAGTTCGACTTCGCCGGCCGCCAGCGCGGTGACGGCGGGTGCGATGCCCTTGTATGGAATATGCGTCATCTTGACGCCGGCTGCCGCCGCGAAGAGGGCGCCGGAAAAATGGTTGTTGCCGCCGGTGCCCGACGAAGAATAGTTGAGCGTGCCGGGATTTTTTTTCGCCAGTGCGACTAGCTCCCTGACGGTTTTTGCCGGCACCGACGGATGGACCGCGAGGATCATCGGTGCGCGCGCAAACATGCCGACCGGCACGATGGCGCGGGCCGGATCGAACGGCAGTTTTTCGCGCACCGCGGCGGTAGCCGGATACGACGAGGTATGGCCGAGCAGCGTGTGCCCGTCCGGCTCCGCGCGGATCGCGATTTCAGTGCCGATCATGCCGCTGGCGCCGGGCCGGTTGTCGACCACCACGTTGCGGCCCCAGATTTCGGCCAGCCGCACTGTCACCGCGCGCGTAATGACGTCGATAGAACCGCCGGGCGGATAAGGCACGATGACCTGGACGTTGCGCGTCGGAAACGCGCTCTGCGCAAATGCGGCATTGCCAGCGACTGCGCAGAGTGCGGCCAAACCTGCAATTGCGCAGCAGTTTGCCTGCAACGGTGTTTTCATGCCGGCCTCCTTGAGCGGTAAGGCGCGCTGAATGTGTGTTTCAATCCCACGCCGGTGCGCGACCGGCCGGATTGGCAATGCGCCCGTCGGCGCGTTTAAGCGCGTATATGCGCTGCATTTCTTCAATGCTCAACGCAAAATCGAATACGGCCAGACTCTCTGCCATATGCTTCGGATCGGCCGAACGCGGTATCGGCGCCACAATATCCTGCTGTATCAGCCAGCGCAACGCAATCTGCGCGATGCTGCGGCCTTTGGCGCGCGCGATGTCGGCGAGCACCGGGTCTTTGAAAATGCCGCCGCGCGCGAGCGGGCAATAGGCCATGAAGGTCAACCCTTTGCTGCGGCAATGCGCGAGCATTTTCGTTTGATCAAGGTACGGATGGTACTCGGCCTGCAGCACCGAAAATTGCTCGGGGCACAGGCGCATCGCTTCGTCGAGCAGAGCAATGTTGAAGTTCGCCACACCGATGAAACGCGTTTTACCGTCGCGCCTGGCTTTGGCCAGTGCGCCCATGGTTTCTGCAAGCGGTATGTTGTCGATGGTCGGCCAGTGCACCAGCAGCAGATCCACGTAATCAGTTTGCAGGCGGCTCAGGCTCTCTTCGACTGAACGCGCAAAATCGGCGGCACCCAGGTATTCGTGCGAAACCTTGGTCGTTAAAAAAATGTCTTTGCGCGGTACGCCGGATTTTTTGATGCCGTTGCCGACGCCCTGTTCGGAGCCGTATTTCCAGGCGGTGTCGATGTGACGATAGCCGAGCTTCAGCGCGGCAGCGACCACGTCCGTGCAATCGCCGAGTTGCGAGGTGCCGAAACCGACAGTCGGAATGCTGGCGCCATGCGCCGTGAGCATGGGGATCATGCGCGTGCTCCTGAGGCGGATGCTCCGCGCGCCGGCGCGGAGCAGGGGGGCAAAATCAGTTCGGCTGTTGCAGCGCTTGCGCGGCGAGGTTTTTGCAGATCGTGCTATCGAGGATGTCTGCGGCAACTATTTTACTGTCGGCGTCGAGCTTGCCGCCGGCAATCGCCTGCTTGGCCACATCGCAGTGCTGGCGTTTTTCCGATTCAGGCGTGCTGAACGAGAAAAGCGAAACTGCTGAACGCGATTTGCGCAGCGAGGCACCGACGTAATTGCGCTTGAGCATGACGTCCATCAGTTCCGCCGCGCGGTAGGAGTCGGCAACACCGCCGGTGAGAAAGCCGCCAATATCGGTTTTGTTGTACATGTCGTAGGCGCGCGCCGCGGCGAGATTGCTGCTGTCGACGCCGCGTTCGAGCAGGCGCAGGGCAATTTTCGTCTTGGTCACCGAGGAGATGTCGCGCAGGTGATCGGGCACGTCGTTACCGAGCAGTATGGCCGCAGCTTCGGCGCAAACATCGCCGTTTGATTTGCCGCTGCCGACTTCGGTTTCGCAGCGCGTTTTGAGGCTGAGATATACCTCATTATTGGCGCTGGGCTTTACATTGATCTGATTGGTGAAAGCAGTGCCGTCGTTCGGGCCCGGCGGCTGATATTCGCCCATTTGCGCAAACGCGAACGAAGAGGCAAGGGCGCAAAGCAAAGCGCCTGTGGTCTGCAGAGCTGGCAGGCGATTGGAATTCTTGTTCATGGATCCTCCGGTACTGTGTTATTGGGAATACGTTAATACGGACTAACGGATTATGCCGCAACTTCAGTGCGAAACCCAATGCCTTCATTCAGGCTTCGCGCCGGAATCACGCACGACTTTCGTCCATTTCGGAATCTCACGCCTGAGGTAGGCGGCGAATTCCGCTGGCGTGCCGTGCTGCGGCTCGGCGCCCTGGGCTGCCAGTCGTTCGCGTACTTCCGGCGAGGCAAGTGCTGCATTGATTTCGGTATTCGATTTTTCAACAATGGCCGGGGGCGTTGCCGCCGGTGCAACAATGCCGTGCCAGGTCATCGCTTCGAATGTCGGTACCCCGGCTTCGGCCACCGTCGGCAATTCGGGCAGGGTCGGTGAACGTTTCTCCGAGGTCACCGCGAGTGCGCGCAGGCGCCCGTTGTGCACTTGCGGCATGACCGAGCCGGCTGTCGCAAACATGAATTGCATCTGACCGCTGAGAAGATCGATCAGCGCCGGTCCGCCGCCGCGGTAGGGAATGTGTACGAAATCTATTTTCGCCAGCCCCTTCAGCAATTCACCGGCGAGGTGGCCCGCGGTGCCGGTGCCCGACGAGGCGTAGTTGAGCTGGCCCGGCCGTGCTTTCGCCAGTGCAATCAGTTCGCGTACCGATTTCACCGGCAGCGATGGATGGACAATCAGCACGCTCGGTTGCGCGGCGACCAGCGCGACGGTGGCGAAATCCTTCAGCGAATCGAACGGCAGGCGCTGGTAGAGCGCCTGATTGGTGGCGAGGATGCCGTTGTTGCCGAGTAGCCAGGTATAACCATCGGGCGCGGCACGCGCGACGATTTCGGCAGCGATGTTGCCGCCGGCGCCGGGCCGGTTGTCGATGAGGATGTTCTGCCCCATGCGCGCAGACAGTGCCTGCGCCAGCACGCGCGCTACCGCGTCGCTTGAACCACCCGGCGGATAACCGAGAATCAACCGGATCGGCTTCACCGGAAATGCCGGCGCGTTATCAGCTGCGGTTGCCGGAGTGACGGCTGCAAACAACAAAATCGTCGCCATTTTGCGCGCAAGCAGCGCGCCGGCGTCGCCGCCCGCGCGGGATTGCTTCACGTTGTTGTGCAGATTTATGCTGATGCTCATGCGGGTCCGCCCAGTATTGCCGGGCGTTAGAATCCGTCACCTTTGCCCCGTACGTCAAATCATTTTCGCTGTGCCGGCGGCAAGTTGCACGCGCTGCGCACGATTTGTTTACACTTCGTTTTGTGCATTAATTTCAAATCAGGAGGAGCAAACATGGAAGTCAAATCGACCTTGCAAGTTCTCAATCAGGCGGACTGCCCGGGGCGGCGCGGCGTTACCGACGGCCAGACTTATCAGCGCCTGGTCGGCTGGCCCGAAGTCAATCAGACCGATCGCGTGCGTCTCGGTCGCGCGACTTACAAGCCCGGCACCTATGAACAACTGCACTGGCATCCGATCGAGGCCTGTTACTACGTCATCGCCGGTCACGCGACGGTGCGCGATTTCAACGGCAAGGAAACCGAGGTCGGCCCCGGTTCGATGATCTATGCGCCGCCCGGTATCGCCGGCGCGCACGAGTGGGAGGTCAAGGAATACCTTGAGTTGCTGGATATTCGCGCCACCAATGAAACCAACCGCAAGATCCAGTACACCGTCGACAAAAAGACCAAGCGCTCCTACATCGATCTTGAGGACCTGCATTACCGCGATGCGATCAGCTTCAAATCGCATTATTAGAAACAGGATTCAGGATTCAGGATGCGGGATTGAGAGGGGATATGGCAATGAGATTTTGTAAGCGCGCGGCAACGGGTGCAATGGCATTCATATTCGGTGCCGGTATTGCGATGGCGCAAACGTATCCGTCGAAGGCGATACGTATGGTGATGCCGTTTCCGCCAGGCGGGCCGACCGACATCGTCGGCCGTCTGGTGGCGCAGAAATTGTCGGAACAGATCGGGCAGTCGGTGGTGGCCGACAGCCGCCCGGGGGCCAGCGGCAACGTCGGCCTTGAAATCGCCTCGAAGTCGCCGGCGGACGGTTACACCATCGTGCTGAGTTCGCCGGTGATCGCCTTGAGTCCGCTGCTCTACAACAAACTCAACTACGATCCGTGGAAGGACCTGGCGCCGATTGCGCTGGTCGGCGCGGTGCGCAACGTGCTGGTGGTCCATCCTTCGGTGCCGGCGAAAGATCTCAAGGAACTGATTGCGATCGCGCGCAAACAACCGGGCAGGTTGAGTTATGGTTCCGGTGGCATTGGCACCACCACCCATCTGGCGCCTGAATTGCTGAAGAGCCTTGAGAAGATCGATATCCTGCATGTGCCTTACAAGGGCTCGGGGCTGGCGTTGATCGGGCTTGCCAGCGGGCAGGTCGATATGGAAGTGGTGGCGGCGCCGGTTGCACTCGGTCAGGTGCTATCCAAACGCGTGCGTGCGATTGCAGTGCTGTCGCCCGAGCGGCTCGCTGATTATCCGGGCATTGCGACGACCAAGGAGCAGGGCTTCGCCAATTTCGAAATCAGCGTTTGGTACGGCATACTCGCGCCGACCGGAACGCCGCGCGACATCATCACTCGCTTGAATGCGGAGCTGATCAAGGCGGTGCAGGCGCCCGATATGAAACCGCGGTTTGCGCAGGCCGGCGTTGAACCGCTGACCAGCACGCCCGAAGAGTTCGGCCGCTTCATTCAGAGCGAGGCCACGCGTTTCGGTAAAGTCATCAAGGAAGCCGGCATCAAAGGCGATTAAACATGTCGAAACCCGAACTATTGTTGTCGCGTGCAATTTATGCGCCTGCGGTGGCCGAACTCGAACGCGAATTTGTCGTACATAAATTGTGGCAGGCGCCGGACCCGGCGCAAATGCTTGCCGAAGTCGGGCCGCGCATCCGTGCGCTGGTGACGCCGGGCATTACCGGTTTTACGCGAGCACAGCTCGATGCGCTGCCGAAGCTCGAAATTATCGCGCTGTTCGGCAGCAACACCACGCTTGATCGCTCGCCGGCACGCGAACGCGGTATTCCCGTTACAAATACGCCGGATTCGATTTCCGAAGGCGTTGCTGATCTGGCGCTCGGTTTGATGATTGCTTCGATGCGGCGCATTGGCGAGTGCGATCGTTTTGTGCGCGCGGGCAAATGGCCGACGACGGTGGCGCCGGTTGGGCGCGAAGTGCGCGGCAAGGTCTGCGGCATTGTCGGTCTCGGCAACATCGGCATTGCGGTTGCGCAGCGCGCCGCCGCCTGCGGCATGACGATTCGTTACCAGGGGCCGCGGCGTAAACCGGCAGTCGCCTACCCGTATCACGAAGATGTCCTGAGTCTTGCGCGTGAAAGCGAATGCCTAGTGGTGACCTGTCCGTTGATGCCGGCAACGCGCAATCTGATCGATGCCAAAGTTCTCGATGCACTCGGCACCGACGGCTTTCTGGTCAACGTCGCGCGCGGTCCCATCATCGACCAGGACGCGCTGATCGCCGCACTGGCGGAAAAACGCATTGCCGGCGCCGGGCTCGACGTGTTTAGCGACGAGCCGCAGGTGCCGGCCGCATTGCTGGCGCTGGACAATGTGGTGATGACGCCGCATGTCGGTTCGCATACGCTGGAGATACGCGAAGAGCGCAAGCGCAAAGTGCTGGCCAATCTGCGCGCGCATTTTTCAGGCGCAGCGCTGCCGAATCCGCTGCCCTAGGCTGCGCTTATTGTTTTCCGGCGCGCGCAGTCGGCAGAAGAAATACACGCAGACGGCAGAATACTTTCAACCGATTCATCAATTCGGAAAACACACCATGGAATTTGATCTCAAGGGACGCACTGCATTTATTACGGGCGCGAGCCGCGGCATTGGCAGGTCGATTGCGGTGGCGTTTGCAGCACACGGCGTCAATCTCGGCCTGTTCGGGCGCGATGTCGAGCGCTGCGAAAAAGTCGCGGCGGATTTACGCGCACAATATGCGGCGCTGCGTATCGCGGTGATTCCGCTCGATCTCGAGAAGGGCACGGTGGCGATCAAGCCCGCGGTTGCCGCCGCCGTCAAGGCGCTGGGCAGCGTCGACATACTGGTTAATTGCGCGGGCGGCGCGTATCGCGGCAGGCTGGCCGATATTCCAGATGAGTTGTGGGAAAGCTATTTCGCGGTCAAACCGCTGGGGCTGATTCGCATGACGCGCGAGACTATGCCTTATCTCAAAAAATCGACGCAGGGGCGCGTTATCCATATTTCAGGCACGCGCGGCCGCGAGCCGCACGGCGTGCAGGTCATGTCGGGTCCGATCAACCTCGGCACGCTCAGCATCACCAAGGCAATGGCCAATGAGTTCGGGCCTGCCGGCATTACCGTTAACGCCATTGCGCCCGGTTCGACCGACACCGGGCGCTGGACCGAACTCGTCAAAGTCGCTGCGCGCGACCGCGGCATTTCAGAACAGGAGGCGGAGAAGCAACTCGTCGCCGATGTGCCGATGGGGCGCGTCGTCAAACCGGAAGACGTTGCCGACCTCGCGGTGTTTCTCGCTTCGGCGCGCGCCGGCATGATCACCGGTACGGCAATCAACGTCGACGGCGGCAGAACGCGTGGCATTTAGAAAATACGGTAGAGCAGGCGCGTTTGCTAAGGTGTTTTTTGTCGCGGCCCTCGCAGCAGCAGGCGCTTTTGCGCAAACCTATCCGGAGCGCACAATCAGGTTGATCGTGCCGCTGGCGCCCGGTGGCGGCAATGACGCGGCGGCGCGCGTCATCGCCAGTGAACTGGGCAAACGGCTGGGGCAGCAGGTCATCGTCGACAACCGTCCCGGCGGCGGCTCGGTCATCGCCTCCAACATCGTGCTCGGCGCGCCGGCCGATGGTTACACGCTCTATCTTGTCAGCACCAATTTCAGTCTCGCGCAGATCCTGCAAACCAGACTGCCTTTCGATTCGTTTCGCGATTTTACGCCGTTGAGCCGGGTCGGCATTTCGCCGGGCGCGCTGATCGTGCACCCGTCGCTGCCGGTCTACAAGGTCAAGGATCTGGTGGCGATGGCGAAGGCGCGCCCCGGTGCAATCACTTTCGGTTCGTCGGGGCTAGGCGGCGGCTCGCATCTTGGTGGCGAACTTTTCAATCTGATCGCCGATGTCAAGCTCACGCATATTCCTTACAAAGGCAGTGCGATGGCGACCATCTCGGTGCTGAGCGGCGAGACCTCGGTCGCGTTCAATAACCCGACGTCGTCACTGAGCCATATCAAGGCGGGTCGGCTGCGCCTGATTGCGGTAACCACGGCGAAACGCTGGCCGCTGCTGCCGCAGACGCCGACGATTGCCGAGTCAGGCGTGCGTGGTTACGAACACATCATCTGGAACGGGCTTTCGCTGCGCGCGGGCACGCCGCAAGCGGTTGTCGAGCGTTTACATCGCGAACTTATGGAGGCGCTGAAAGCGCCGCCGGTGGGCGAAATGCTGGCGCGCGACGGCGCGCTGGCTGCGCCCGAAACTTCGCAGTCGTTTGCGCATTTTCTCGCCGATGAGCACAAAAAATGGCTGCCGGTGGTGAAAAGCACGGGTATCACGACCGATTGACGGTGCGAAATGCAGAGGCTCAAAGCATGAACGGGACGATATCTGCGGGCGCGACACGTGAACTCGCTGCTTACATCGCGCATCTCGAGTACACGGCGTTGCCGCCGGCAGTGGTCGATAAAGTCAAAGAGTGCATGCTCGATGCGCTTGGCTGCATGCTGTTCGGTGCGACCTTGCCGTGGACGCGCATCGTTGCTGACGTCGTGCGCGAGGAAGGCGGCAATCCGCGCGCTTCGGTGTTCGGCAGCAGCATGCGCACCTCGGTGTCGCAAGCGGTGTTTGTCAACAGCACTGCCGGCCACGCCTTCGAACTCGACGATGCGCATACGCGCGCTTCGGTGCATGCGGGCGCTATCGCGATTGCCACCGCGCTTGCTATCGCTGAATCGCGCGGCGATATTTCCGGACGCCGCCTGATTGCCGGCATCGCCGCCGGTTACGAAGCCGGCCTGCGCGTCGGCAATGCCGGTGCCGGCAATATTTTCAAACGCGGCTTTCATTCCGCCGCGGTGTGCGGTGTTTTTGTCGCAGCGGCGACGGCGGCCTCTCTGCTCGATCTCGACGAAGAGCGCACCCAACACGCCTTCGGCATCGCCGGCTCGATGGCTGCTGGTTTGATGGCGGCGCAGGAAGGCGCGATGGTGAAGCGTCTGCACGCCGGACAGGCGGCGAAAAACGGGGTTACCGCGGCGTTGCTGGCGCGACGCGGCTTCACCGGCATCACGAACGTGCTGGAGGCGCCGTTTGGCGGTTTTTTCAGCGCGTTGACCGACAAACGTGATCTCGCCGCGCTGACCGCCGGACTTGGCACCGAATGGGAAA
>JANYDY010000087.1 GCA_025363435.1 Betaproteobacteria bacterium | reverse complement strand
AAGCTCCTGGAGAGCGGGGCATTCGCCAAGGAATACCTGCGGCTGCTGGTTGATGAAATCTGCGTAAACAAGCAGGACGTGAAACTCACCGGCAGCTATGGCGCCGTCGCCACGGCGGTGGCGGGAAATCTGGGCAACTCGCATGGGGTGCCCAGATTTGCTCCTAACTGGCTCCCCGACCTGGGCTCGAACCAGGGACACACGGATTAACAGTCCGTTGCTCTACCAGCTGAGCTATCGGGGAATAAATCTGGCGGTGCTACTTCAGCGGAAGCGAATTTTACCCGTTAGGGCGGTTGCCGGTCAACGCGCCAAAGCCGGGATCAGATCAGGACTTTGGCGATTGCTTCAGCGACTGCACGAACGTTTTTCGAGTTAAGGGCGGCGATGCAGATGCGACCGCTGTCGATGGCGTAAATCGAATGCTCGGTGCGCAGCCGGGTGACCTGTTCCTTGCTCAGCCCCGAGTACGAAAACATGCCACGCTGCTGCACAACGAAGCCGAAGTCGAAATCCGCACGCGCGGCGCGTATTTGCGTGACCAGCTCGCTGCGCATCAGCTTGATGCGGTCGCGCATCTGGCCGAGTTCGTTTTCCCACTGGGTGCGCAATTCCGGCGTGGTCAATACCAGTGTGACGGCCTGCGCGCCGTGGGTCGACGGATTCGAATAGTTGGTGCGAATGACGCGTTTGACCTGGCTCAGCGTGCGCGCAGCTTCGTCCTTGCTCTGCGTCACGATCGTCAATGCACCGACACGTTCGCCGTAAAGCGACAGCGATTTCGAAAACGAGGTCGACACGAATACCACCGGGCAGGCTTCGGCGAAGCGGCGCACGGCGAAGGCATCGGCGTCTATGCCGTCGGCAAAGCCCTGATAGGCCATGTCGAGGAAGGGCATGATGTTGCGTTTGTTGACGACAGCGATAATTTTTTCCCATTGCGCCGGCGTAAGGTCGGCGCCGGTCGGGTTGTGGCAGCAGGCGTGCAGCACCGCGACGGAACCTGCCGGCAGCTTGTCGAGCGAGGCCAGCATGGCGTCGAAATCAACGCCGCGTGTTGCTGCATCGTAATACGCGTACTCATTGACCTTGAAACCCGCATATTCAAATATGGCGCGGTGATTTTCCCAGCTCGGATTGCTGATCCATAGTTCCGATTGCGGATTGAGGCGGCGCAGAAAATCGCCGCCGACCTTGAGCGCGCCGGTGCCGCCGAGTGTTTGCACGGTCAGGGCACGGCCGCTTTTGACGACTTCGCTGTCGGCACCGAAGACCAGGCTTTGCACCGCTTTGTTATAAGCTGCCATGCCGTCGATCGGCAGGTAGTTGCGCGGCGCCAGTGCTTCAGCCATTTTCTTTTCGGCCTGGCGCACGCAGTCGAGCACGGGCACTTTGCCGTTATCGTCGTAATAAACACCGACGCCCAGATTGACTTTGTTCGGGTTGGTATCGACAACAAATGCTTCGGTTACGCCCAAAATCGGGTCGCGCGGTGCCATTTCGATTGCGGAAAGCGGGGAAGTGCTCATGAGTGGTTTAAGAGTTCTGCTATGAAAACAATAGGATAAGTTAAAAATATGCTGCAAGGCAGCAGCGCGCTAGTTTACCTGTTTGCCGCGCCGGACTAAAGCACCGCGGCTTAATTGGAAGTCGCTCGCGGTGATGTGGGAAAATGGCCGGTTATTCAGCCCGAGCTAAAAGCAGCCATGGCAAACAGCGCAGTTCGCATTGTTGCAACCCCTGAAACGCCGCAAGTGGTGACCTTCGACGGCAGCCCGTTCCGTCTGCACCAGACTTACGAGCCTGCCGGCGACCAGCCGGAGGCCATTGCCAAACTGACCGAGGGCATCCGCGACGGGTTGTCGTTTCAGACGCTGCTCGGCGTCACCGGTTCGGGCAAAACCTACACCGTCGCCAACGTGATCGCGCGCATCGGTGTGCCGGCCATCGTGCTGGCGCCCAATAAAACACTGGCGGCCCAGCTTTATTCTGAAATGCGCGAGTTCTTTCCGGAAAATTCAGTCGAGTACTTCGTTTCGTACTACGACTATTACCAGCCTGAAGCCTATGTGCCGTCGCGCGATCTTTTCATCGAGAAAGATTCAAGCATCAACGAACACATAGAACAGATGCGTTTGTCGGCAACCAAGGCGCTGCTGGAGCGGCGCGACTCGGTGATTGTCGCCACCGTATCGGCGATTTACGGTATCGGCGATCCGACCGATTACCACCAGATGATTTTGCACTTGCGCGAGAAGGAAAAGATTACGCAGCGCGACGCGATTGCGCGGCTGGTCAACATGCAGTACGAGCGCAACGACATCGAATTCAAACGCGGCGTGTTTCGCGTGCGCGGCGATGTCATTGATATTTTTCCGGCGGAAAGCTCGGAGAATGCGCTGCGCGTCACCATGTTCGACGATGAAATTGAAACGTTGTCGATGTTCGATCCGCTGACCGGGCAGATTTTGCAGCGGGTGTCGCGGTTTACCGTCTATCCATCGAGCCATTATGTGACGCCGCGTTCGACCACCTTGCGCGCAATCGAGGCGATCAAGGAAGAATTGCGCGAACGCATCGAATTCTTCCAGCGCGAAAACAAGCTGGTCGAGTGCCAGCGCATCGAGCAGCGCACGCGCTTCGATCTCGAAATGATGAACGAGATGGGCTTCTGCAAGGGCATCGAAAACTATTCGCGCCATTTGTCGGGGCGCAAGGCCGGTGATCCGCCGCCGACGTTGATCGATTATCTGCCGAAGAACGCGCTGATGTTCATCGACGAAAGCCATGTCACTATTCCGCAGATCGGCGGCATGTACAAGGGCGATCGCGCGCGCAAGGAAAACCTTGTCAATTACGGTTTTCGCCTGCCGTCGGCACTCGACAACCGGCCGCTGCGCTTTGACGAATTCGAAGGCATGATGCGGCGCGCGGTGTTTGTGTCGGCGACACCGTCGGAATATGAGCGCACGCATCAGGCGCAGGTCGTCGAGCAGGTGGTGCGGCCAACCGGCCTCGTTGACCCGCAGATCGAGGTGCGGCCGGCTTCAACCCAGGTTGACGACCTGTTGTCCGAAATCAACAAGCGCGTCAAGGTCAGGGAGCGTGTGCTGGTGACGACGCTGACCAAGCGCATGGCGGAAGATCTCACCGATTACCTCGCCGAACACGGCATCAAGGTGCGTTACCTGCATTCGGATATTGATACGGTGGAGCGCGTTGAGATCATCCGCGATCTGCGCCTGGGTGAATTCGATGTGCTGGTCGGCATCAACCTGCTGCGCGAAGGCCTCGATATGCCGGAGGTTTCTCTGGTGGCGATTCTCGATGCCGACAAGGAAGGGTTTTTACGTTCGGAGCGTTCGCTGATACAGACGATAGGGCGTGCCGCGCGGCATATCAACGGCAAGGCGATGCTGTATGCGGACCGCATTACCGATTCAATGAAGCGCGCGATGGACGAAACAGATCGTCGCCGCAACAAACAGATTGCGCACAATCTCGAGAACAACATTACGCCGCAGGGCATTGTCAAGACGGTGCGCGACATGATCGAAGGTGTGTACGATGCCGATGAGGCGCATGCCATGCTGAAGGCGGCGCAGACCGACGCTGCCTACGAGGCAATGGGCGAGAAGGAACTCACGCGCGAGATCAAGCGCGTTGAACGTGAAATGCTCGAAGCGGCGCGCAATCTCGATTTCGAACGCGCTGCGAAAATGCGTGATGATTTGAAAAAACTGAAACAGCGTTTGTTTATTGGACTGGAAATCGTGCCCGGCGCAGCGGCCTGATCAGCGGCCCGCGATAATCAGGGAAACTGCGGCCGCGCGTAACTCCAACCGCAGCCTTCGCAACGCGCACAGCGTTGCGCCTGTTTGCTGCCGCTGCCGCTGCCGTTGCAGCAGGAGCAGACGATCCAATCCGCCGGCGCCAGCGTTGCGCGATAACTGCCGGTGCAGGGACCTTCGGGCAGGGGATTCGCACAACGTGTTCCTACGATGTTGTCCGATTGCGCGGCGCGTCCGCATTTGCCGCAACCGCCGGTTGGCAGTGCTTTAATTTCCATGGCTATGCTGCAGTCTTTCTAGGTTGACGGCCCGGGGAGCAGACTTACATGCGCAGTCACCACGCGCCAGCCGTGCGGCGTGCGCATCCAGGTCTGGCTTTGGCGGCCGGATTTTCCGCCGCGCATGAATTCGCAATTGGCGGTGGCGAAATTGCGGCCATACGTGGTGATGACGGTTTTGCCGAGACTGCGTTCGAGACCGACCGGCGAACGCGCTGTGCGAAAGCCGGCAATTTGATCGTAGCCGTAGAGATTTTCGGTGGCGCCGTAACGCAGCGTCTGCTCCGAGCGCCAGAACAATTCATCGAGGACTGCGACGTCGTTGCTCACCAGCGCTGCTTCATAACGCGCAAATGCAGCCTCGACTTCAGCCACGACTTCCGGAATATTGATCGCGTAGGATTGCATGTCAGCCTGCAGCAACAGGCGCTTTTGCGATGCCTGCGCTTTCAAGCGCGGCGGCGACACGCAGGCATAGATCTTCGCGCCACGGCGCAGCGATGACCTGGAGCCCAATCGGCAGGCGGCCCGGCCGCCAGATTGGTACTGCAGCGACCGGCAATCCGCCAAAAGAAATCGGCTGCGTAAATAAACCCAGATTCGGCCGCATCATGACTCTTTTGCCGCCGATCTCGATGGTTTCCTGGCCGATCAGCGGCGCTGACACCGGCGTAGCGGGGGCAAGAATGACATCGACGCGGCTGAATAATTGCGCCAACTGGTGCGAATACCATTGGCGGAAGCGTTGTGCCTGCAAATACCACGCCGCCGGCGTCAGCGCGCCGGGTATGCAGCGATGATTTCGCGCTTTGATTATGTACTCGCAATGGATGGCGATAATCTGCAAACGCTGTTGCGCCTTTGCCCGGATTCATTGCGGCAGCGGGTGCAGTTGTATGGTGATTTGCATGCCGACTATGCCGGGCAGGACGTGCCTGATCCGTACTACGGCGGCGCGGCCGGATTTGAACGCGTGCTCGATATGGTCGAGGCGATCAGCGTTCGTCTGCTTGAACGAATGCGCGTTGAAGGCGCGTAAAAAGAAACGGGCCGCTTTCAGCGGCCGGTTTCTTTGTTACTTGCTCGTTTCCACCTGGATCAGCAGTTCGTTGCTGATCGGCGGCAGCGGCGGCCGCACCCGCGGCGGACGCGGTGGCTGCGGCGGTGCAACCTTGCTTGCTGCGATACGCAATTTTTCCTGATCGGTTTCAATTTGCGTCAGATCGTGCGGCAGCACGATCGGTTCGCGTGCGACCGGCGGTTTCGCCGGAGCCGGCGGTGCTGCGAATTCGACAACGCGTTCTTCACTAGCAACCGATGTATAAGACGCCGGTGTGGCGACCGCAACGGGCGCCACTTCGACTGGCGCTGCAGCGACCGCAGGGGCAGCTTCGCTCACCGGCGGTTCGGAGGCACGAACCTCAATCGCCGAAACTTCGGCGTGAACAACTTCATGGTGAGCCACATCGTGCGCGGCGTCATTCATTATTGCATCGTGCGAAGCCTGCATATCCGATGCCGGTACGTTTGCCGATGATTCCGCTTGCTCGCCTCCGGCCGCCGCGTTTTGTGCGGCGCGTTCGGCGCGATCGCGACCACCGCGACCGCGGCGACGGCGGCCGCGACCACCTTCACGTGCTTCGCCATTGCCGCGCGGCGCCTGCTCGGCTGCCGGGGTTTGCGGATCAACGATTACTTCAGTCGCAGTCTGCTGCAGAATTTGCTCGTTGCGCGGCGGGCGTTGTTGCTGACCGTCGCGACCACCTTCGCGGGGCGGACGCGGCTCACGCGGCGGACGCGGCTCGCCGTTGCGGGGGCGGTCGTTACGATCCGGGCGGGCGGCGCGTTCGCCGCCTTGTCCTTCAGCGCGCGGTTGGTTGCGATCGCGACCTTCTTCGCGACTGCTGCCACTGCCACGCCCGTCGCGGCGCGATGAGTCAGAACGGCCGCGGCGCTGGCCGCGATCTGTGCGTCCGCCACGTTCGCCGCGCTGGCTGTTGTCGCGAGCGGCAGGTTTTGCCGCGGTCGCGGTAGCGGCGGGTGCCGGCACGCGCTTGAACCAGCCGAAAATCTTACTGATGATATTCGGTTGTTCCGCCGCAGCGGGCGCTGCCGCCACAGCTTTTTGTTTGGGCTCGATCACCGGTGCGGGTTGTTGTGCTGGCATCGATGCGTTGACCACTGCGAGCGGGCGCGGCGGCGCCGCTTCGGTTTGCCCGGCTGCCAGTGCCGGATCCGGTTTTTCCGGCGCCGTCATCATCTGGTAGCTGGGCGGTGGCAATTCAGCGTGATTGAGCTCTTCGTGTTTCAGACGCGTCACCGTGTAGTTCGGCGTTTCGATATGAATGTTCGGAATCAGGACGACATTGACCTTGAGGCGCGATTCAATTGCGTGGAACTCGGCGCGCTTCTCGTTCAAGAGATAGGTGGCGACGTCGACCGGAACCTGGGCATGCACCGCACCGGTGTTTTCCTTCATCGCTTCTTCCTGCAGGATGCGCAAGATGTGCAGGGCGGTGGATTCGATGCCGCGGATATGGCCTATGCCGTGGCAGCGCGGGCAGGGAATGTGGCTGCCTTCAGCCAGCGCCGGACGCAGGCGTTGACGCGACAGTTCCATCAGGCCGAAGCGCGAAATTTTGCCGACCTGCACGCGGGCACGGTCGGGGCGCAATGAATCGCGCAGTTTGGTTTCGACCTCGCGCTGATTGCGCGTGCTTTCCATGTCGATGAAGTCGATGACGATCAGGCCGCCAAGGTCGCGCAGGCGCAACTGGCGCGCGGTTTCTTCAGCGGCTTCGAGATTAGTGCGAAAGGCAGTTTCCTCGATATCGGCACCGCGGGTCGCGCGCGCCGAGTTGACGTCGACCGAGACCAGCGCTTCGGTGTGGTCGATGACAATGGCGCCGCCCGAGGGCAGGGTGACCTGGCGCGAATACGCCGATTCAATCTGATGTTCGATCTGGAAACGCGAGAACAGCGGCACATCGTCGCTGTAGAGCTTCACCCTGCCGACGTACTGCGGCATGATGTTGTTCATGTAGATGCGGGCCTGCTCGTAGACTTCTTCGGTGTCGACCAGAATTTCGCCGATGTCCTGATGGAAGTGATCGCGAATAACACGCGATACCAGATCGTTTTCCGAGTAGAGCAACCGCGTGCCGTAAACCTTCAGCACATCTTTGGAGCCGGCATCGTCGATGGCGTGCCAGAGATCCAGCAGGCGGGTGAGGTCCCATTTGAGTTCTTCGGGGTCGCGGCCGATGCCGGCGGTGCGCGCGATCACGCTCATGCCTTGCGGCACCTCGAGCTGATCGACGGCATCGCGCAATTCGGCGCGGTCTTCGCCTTCAACACGGCGCGAGACACCGCCGCCGCGCGGATTGTTCGGCATCAGAACCAGATAGCGTCCGGCGAGACTGATGAA
>JANYDY010000025.1 GCA_025363435.1 Betaproteobacteria bacterium | reverse complement strand
ACTGGACGATGAACTCGTGGACGCACTCTGCCGACAATGCCCCTATTGCGATAGTGGCTGATGCCACGGTGCTGCAGAATCAGGCTGTGGATGTTTCGACGCTCTTCTCCGTATCGGATGCTGAAAGCGATTCGATCGCGGCCTATCAGTTCTACGATGGTGGTGCTGGTGGCGGGCATTTCACGCTCAACGGAGTGCAGCAAGGGGCGAACCAGAACATCGACGTATTGGCAGCCGATCTTGCCAACGCCCAGTATGTGGGCAGTGCGGCACCGGGCGCGGAGCAGCTGTGGGTGCGGGCTAATGACGGCATGCAGTGGGGCGATTGGAAGCCGTGGACTATGAGTACGGTGTTGCACGTGCCAAACTCTGCGCCGGTCACGACGCCTACGGCTGTAACGCAGACGGTGACGTTGGGTCAGTCTGTGGACGTTGCAAGCTTGTTTGGAGTTACGGATGCGGATAGTGACTCAATCACGGCGTACCAGTTTTACGACGGCACTGCTGGAAGTGGGCACTTCACGATCAATGGAGTAGAGCAGGGCGTCAACCAGAACATCGACGTGAGTTCAGCCGAACTGGCCAACACGCAGTTCGTTGGTTCAAGCGCGAACGGCACGGATTCGGTGTGGGTGCGTGCGTATGACGGCATGGTCTGGGGCGACTGGAAGAACTGGACGATGAACTCGTGGGCGCACCTGACGGATGCGGCGCCTGTGACGACACCGACGGCTGCAACGCAAACGGTGACGTTGGGTCAGGCCGTGGATGTGGCAAACCTCTTCGGTGTGACGGATGCGGATAGTGACTCAATCACGGCGTACCAGTTTTACGACGGCACGGCGGGCAACGGGCACTTCACGATCAACGGTGTGGAGCAAGGCGTCAACCAGAACATCGATGTAAGCGCCGCCGAACTGGCCAACACGCAATTCGTAGGCGCAAGTACCAACGGTAGCGATTCCGTGTGGGTTCGCGCGAACGACGGGATGGCGTGGGGCGACTGGAAGAACTGGACGATGAACTCGTGGGCGCACCTGACGGATGCGGCGCCTGTGACGACGCCATCCGACCAGAGTATTGATCTCAACCAAGCCGACGATGCGTCCGTTGCATTCAACCTAACCGATGCGGATGGTGATGCGGCAGTCAGTTATCAGTTCTATGACGGGACCGCGACTGCCGGTAGTGCGTATTTCACGATTAATGGCGTCGCGCAGGCGGCCAATCAGAGCATTGATGTCAGCGCCGATCAGCTGGCCAATACCCAGATGCATGCCGGCAGCCTGACGGGCTCCGACCAGTTCTGGGTTCGCGCAAGCGACGGGATGCAATGGGGTGCATGGCAGTCGTTCAACTTCAACTCAACCTACACGCCTGGCACAGCGAACGACGATTCGATTTCGCGGACAACCGGCAACGATATCCTCGAGGGGCTGGGCGGTAACGATAGCCTGACCGATTTGGCGGGGCACAACTTGTTCTCGGGTGGCACTGGTGATGATGTCATGGCTGGCGGAAGCGGTGACGATCTCTTCATCGGTAGTGCCGGGAACGACGACATCACGACCGGCAATAATGGTCACGATGTGATTGCTTTCAACGCGGGCGATGGTCAGGATACGGTGGAAGCGAGTACGGGATCGACCAATACGCTGTCACTGGGTGGTGGAATTGCATATGGTGACTTGGCGCTTCTGAAGTCCGGCAATGACCTCGTGCTCGATACCGGGGCAAACGACCAGATTACCTTCAAGGATTGGTACGCCAATACGGCAAATCACAGCGTTTCGAATCTGCAGGTACTGGCTGAAGCGATGACCGGATTTGACTCCAATGGCAGTGATCCGTTGCTTGCCAGCAAGGTTGCGACCTTCGATTTCTCGCAGATCGTTAGTCAGTTCGACCAAGCCCTCGCGGCAGATCCGCAACTCGATCACTGGAGCGCGATGAATGCACTGCTTGATGCGCATCTTGGCAGCAGCGACACGGAAGCTCTGGGGGGCGATTTGGCCTACCAGTATGGGGCGAACGGTACTGTGGCTGGGATTACGGTCAATTCAGCGGTTGGTGTCGTTGGCGACGCACAGTTCGGGGCGGCGCCACAGACCCTGCGTCCGCTGTCTGGCTTGCAGGACGGTCTGGTCAAGCTGAGCTAGTTGTGGGGAAATGGGTGGCAATTAGGTAGCAATAATCAATAACACACGAAACGGAAGATCATGGCAGAGGAACCGAAAGCGCAAGACAAGGACGGTAACAAAACAACTGGTTTAAACATCCGATTGGCACCGGTGAATAACTCGGACCAACCCGTGTTGGCCAATTTCACGCGTCTCAATGGAGCGCCGGGTATGGTTTTCTTGGATTTTGGGTTCCTCGAGCCGGCAGCGCTGGCTGCGTTGTCGCGTCTGGCACAGACTGGCGGCAAGATTCCCGAAAGCCTGAACGGCAAACTTGCCGTGCGCGTTGCGTTGGGCTTCGACACGCTTGCTGCTTTGCACCAACAGTTGGGGCAGGTAATGGCGGGGCTCAAGGCACAGGGTGGCGGGAAAACAGACAAGAAGGATGCAAAGCACTAAGCCCGGCGATGTGACGCCGCTACTACTGCCAACCCATGTTCTCATTCGGTAAACATCTGACAGCCTTGGAGGCGAAGGAGTGGGATTTTGCGCCCGCGATCCTCCAAGTGCAGCACGCGCCCCCGGCCCCGATGCCGAGGTTCGTGTTGTATGCACTGCTGGCCCTCTTTGGTGTGCTTTTGGCATGGGCGTGTATCGGCAAGCTCGATATCGTTGCCGTGGCGCAGGGAAAGCTCGTGCCGGAGACCTTTCTCAAGGTCGTGCAGCCGGCCGACTCTGGAGTGATTAAAGAGATTCTCGTCAAGGAGGGGGATCTGGTTGCCTTGGGGCAACCATTGATGCGGATGGACACGAGTTTGTCCACTGCGGATACCAAGGTTCTCGAAACCGATTTCCAGTTGCGTGCGTTGCAATTGCGTCGCATCGATGCCGAGCTAAAAGGGGCTCCATTGGCACGCAGCAAAGATGATGACGCGGCGTTATTCTCGCAGGTAGATGCACAGTATCGTGCGCACAAGCAGGCTTACCTGGACGCATTGGACGCCGAGCGTGCTGCATTGTCCAAAGCACAGTTCGACCTGAAAAGCGCAGTCGAGATCGAAGCCAAGCTCAAGCAGACGCTGCCCATTTATCAGGAACAGGAAAAGGGGTGGAACCAGCTCGCGAAGGAGGGGTTCGCTGGTAAATTGATGGCGCTTGATAGGACGCGGAGCCGAATCGAAAACGAGCAGGAACTGCAAGCACAGACGCAGAATGTCGAAAGTCTGAAAGCCGGTATTGTGCAGTCCAACAAGCGCATTGCGCAGATCACATCCAACTACCAGCAGCAACTGCACAATGAGCGTATTGATGCGGAGTCACAGCACAATCGGCTACGGCAAGAGCTTGCCAAACAGTCGTATAAGCACGATTTGCTGGAACTGAAGGCGCCACAGGCAGGGATTATTAAGGACCTCGCAACGCATACGCGGGGCACGGTTGTAACGCCCGGAACGGTATTGCTGACAATCGTTCCCGGCGACGAACCATTACTGGCCGAGGTGTGGGTCGGCAACAGTGACTCGGGATTCGTTGAGGAAAAACAAAAGGTCAAGATCAAGATCGACGCATACCCGTTCCAGAAATACGGCATGCTCGATGGCGTGGTGCGGCACGTCACTTACGATGCAACCGACAAGTCGACCGATACAGTGGGCGATCGGCAACCCGACAGTAAGGCAGGGCCGACAAATCTGAGCTACCGTGCTTTGATTGCGCTAAGTGCGTCTCAACTTGAAACGCAAGGGCTGCGTTACAAACTCACGCCCGGTATGCAAGTGGCAGCGGAAATCCACCTCGGTAGCCGATCAGTGCTCGAATATCTGCTTTCGCCAATACAGAAAACGCTTCAGGAGGCGGGGCGGGAGCGGTGAGTGCCAATCGCATAGTGCTGCGTTTTTCAAAATCGCGTTAGGCGCGTTCCTCGTGAATGGGGAGCGTAGCGAAAATAAAAAATCCACTTGCGGAATTGGCTAAGCATTTAGTCGATTCAATGAGCTGGCGAAGGGACGGTTTTTATTTTGATACACACTAATCACGCTAGATTGGGCGCTGTGGGGCTTAGTTGCAAAAACTTGCGACGGATGGCGAAGCTCATTGCGTTAAGTTTCAATTAGTTGTAAAACCGTGCGTCCCTACGCACCAATGGGTAGGGGGGTCAAATCCCTCCGGGCGCACCAGACAAAGACAAAGGCCTGCAGCGATGCAGGCCTTTGTCTTTGCAGGAGCCGCATCCGGTCTGGTCTGCCGCCGGATGTTCCGCTAACATGCAGAGCATTCACCGGAGGAGACCGCGAATGAAGCTGCAGCTTTTTTATGCGCCGCAAACCTGTGCGACTGTTCCATATATAACGCTGAGCGAGGCCGGCGCGGATTTCAGCGTCATCGATGTCAATTCGCGCACTGGCGATCTGAAAAAACCGGAGTTCCTCAAACTCAATCCGAAGCACAAGGTACCGGTGCTGGTGATCGACGGCGAACCGTTGACGGAAAACGTCGCGATACAGATCTGGATTGCACGGCAATTTCCGCAGGCAAAACTGCTGACGGCCGATGCCAAAACCGAAATCAAGGCAATCTCGCTGATGGCGTGGTGCGCGTCCGGCATTCATCCGCATTTGACGCCGAACGCGCGGCCGACAAATTATTGCGATCTGCCCGGTTCCGAAGAATCGGTCAAACGCGTCGCTAATGTAATGCTGTTCGAAGACCTGAAAATCGCCGACGAGCTGCTGGCCGGGCGCGAATGGTTTCTCGATCATTTCACTGCGGTCGACGCCTACTTCTTCTGGTGTTTCAGCCGTGCGATTTCGTTCAAGCTTGATGTCTCGCAATTCAAAAACTGCAACGCGCATATAGAACGCATGCGCGGCCGCGCCAGCGTGCAGAAGCTGCTCGAGCATCAGAAAAAGGTTATGGCTGAATTTGCCAAAGCGGCATAGTCCGCTCCGGCGTTGATATTGGGGAAGTGATGGCGCAACAAGAGGGAAAACACGCCGGCGAAGCCGTGGCCGAAGCGCTGCAAGCGGAAGGCGTCGAATGCATCTATAGCGTACCGGGTTCGCATATACATCCAATCTACGACGGCATTAGTCGCATCAAGCCGATGCGCTTTGTTACCTGCAAGATGGAACCGAACACGTCGTTGATGGCCGATGCCTACGGGCGGCTCACTGGCAAGCCGGGCGTTTGTCTCGTCACTGCAGGTCCCGGCGGCCTCAATTCGATGGCCGGCGTTGCGCAGGCCTATGGCGCTGCTTCACCAATGGTGCACATCGGCGGTGCGGTGCCATTGAAAGCCGACATGGAGGCTTTTCACGGCGTCGACAATCCGGCTTTCGTCAATGAGATGTTCAAACACATCACCAAGTGGAGCGCGCGTGTCGAACGCATCGAAGACATTCCGGAAGTGATGGCGAAAGCGTTTCACATCGCGCGCAGCGGCCGGCCGGGGCCGGTGCACGTCGAACTGCCGCGCGAATCCGACGAAAGCGAATACATTCTGCAAAAAGAAAAGGTCGTTCTGCCGGCTTACAAGCGCATACCGACCGTGGTGCATCAACCCGAAGCGAAAGACGTCGCGCGCTTTGCGCAGAAGCTGAAAGATGCGAAGTCGCCGGTGATTGCCGTGGGCAAGGGCGTGATACGGCAGGGTGCGATCGGCGAACTTATTGCGCTCGCCGAGAAACTGCAGGCGCCGGTGGTGAATGCGCAGGACGCGATTGGCGTGATGCCCGAAGCGCATCCGTTGTTCGCCGGCTATTTCAAGACCGGGCGCAGCCATCCACTGTGCGCCGAGGCGTTGAAGCAGTCCGATCTCGTGATTGGCATTGGTCTTCGCGCCGGCACTGCGGAAATGACTGAACTCAATTCGGTCGCGTCGACGCAGCAGATTCTGATCGGTTTCGACGATGTCGCTGAATCGCGTTACCGCGGTGACGACCAGCGCGTCGCCGACCCGAAATTGTTTCTGACTGCATTACTCGGCGAACTCGGTGCATGGCAGCGTCCGCGCGACGAAGCGATGCTCAATCGCATGGCTGCGGGCAAGGCGGCGGTGCGCGAGAAGCTGGACGCGCTGAACGAAGCGCACCGCAACGACAAACGGATATACCCGGGTCTGGTCATGGAGGCGATGAACAAGGTGCTCGACGACCGCGCGGTTGTCGCCAGTGACGTCGGCAACTGCCAGATGTGGGCGCGGATCTACCGCCGTATAGCCACCCCCGAGTCGTTCATGCAGTCCGGCGTGTGGAACGCGATGAGTTACGGGTTGCCGACGGCAATCGTCGCAAAGATGGAATTTCCCGAACGCGATGTCGTGGCACTCGCCGGCGACGGCGCTTTTCTCATGACCATCGGCGACCTGCCGACCGCCGCCGAATACGGCGCCAATATCCTGATGGTGGTGCATAACAACGGCACCTTCGGCCAGACCTTCACGCAGCAGACCAATATCTACGGTCACACTTTCGGCACGACCTTCAACAGCCCGAATTTCGCCGGGATCGCCAAAGCCTGCGGTTGCGAAGGCATCCGCGTCAGCGACCCGAAAGACATCGAAGGTGCGTTGCGGCAGGCGCAGGCAGCGACCAAACGTCAGCCGGCGCTGGTCGAGGTGATGGTTTCCGACGAGACCAATCCGAAAATCTGACGTTTAGTCCGCGCGCGCGCGCGACGCCTTCACCACCGTTGCCCATTTCACGACTTCCGCCTTGATGTAGGCGGCGAGTTCCGGCCGTGATTTGGTCGCGGCGGTGAAACCCTGGCGGCGCAATTGCTCAACGATGTCGGGCGTGCGCACGATGCGATCGAGCTCGCGATTGAGCTGCTCGACAATTGCCGCCGGCGTGCCTGCAGGTACCAGCACTGCATTCCACAACGCGGCCTCAAAGCCGGGTAGTCCCGATTCGCTGATCGTCGGTAGCTGCTGCGCGATGGCGACACGCTGCAGGCTCGCTACCGCAATGCCGCGCAGCCGGCCGCTGTTCACATGCGGCAGCAAGCTGGTCAGACTGCTGAACATCAGCTGGATCTGGCCGGCGATGACCTCATTGAGACCGCCGCCGGCGCCCTTGTAGGTGATGTGCACGAGATCGACGCCGGCCGTCGTTTTGAAAAGCTCGGTGGCGAGATGCGCCGACGAGCCGATGCCGCCTGACGCATAGTTGAGCTTGCCCGGTTGCGCTTTGGCGAGCGCGATCAGTTCCCGCACGGTGGTCACCGGTAGCGCCGGCGACACAGCCAGCAGCACCGGCGTCGAACCGAGAAATGATACAGGGGTGAAATCGCGCAGCAAATCGTAGGGCGATTTTCGGTAAAGGCTCATGTTGCTGGCGTGCGTATTGGTGCCGAGCGTCAGTGTATAACCGTCGGCCGCGGCGCGCGCACCGGCCTCCGCACCGACGTTGCCACCGGCGCCTGGTCGGTTGTCAACGAAGATCTGCACGCCCAGTGATTCGGACAGCCGCTGGCCGACAACGCGCGCAACCAGATCGCCGTTGCCGCCGACACCGTAGGGAACGACGAAGCGGATCGGTTTGTCGGGGTAACGAGTAGATTGCGCGTGCAGCAGCGCCGGTAGCAGTGCGGTGATCGCCGCGCCACAGCCCGTCAAAATTGCCCGCACCGAAATTCCCTGCGACCGCATGATCCGCTAAGAAATATTGCGGCGCTGCGAAACCACGCCCAACATATCGATCAATTCGCGGACATTGCTGATCGCATCGAGCCGCCAGATCAGGGCGAGTATGGCATCAGCCTGCGCGGTTGCTATCAGGCCCGCGGTCAGCGTGCGGAATTTGCTTTCGACTTCGGCGTCGCTCAGCGGGTTTTTGCAATGGCCTTTGAAGTACTCGGCGGTGTCGGCAATGCGCGCGCCGCTGTTTGATTCGATTTCAATGCGGCACGGCCATTTGGTCGGGTAGACGGCAGTGTAGTCGGGGTTTTCGCGGATGATCATTTTCTGCATCAGCGCGCGCAGCTTCGGGTCGGCAATACGTGCATTGGCAAAACTTTCGGCCGTGAGTTTGCCGTCGAGTAGTACTGCGGCAACCAGCCAGGCGATGCTGTGATCGGCGGTTTCGCGCGTCTGCGGATTCCACAGCGAGGCTGCGCGCTCGCTGTCGGTGTAGCGTTTGGCAACCCAGTAACTGTCGATGGTGATCGATTTGATGTCGTCGATGGCAATGCAGCCATGCAGCTTGAGCGCGACCGCCACCGGGCTTTGCGCGTGCACCACGGCCGGATAAAACTTCAGATGGGTTTCGGCGATGCGAAACGGACCGCCCTGACCGCCGAACGGCGCCCAGGCAAAAGCGCCGAGCACGCGCTGCAGGCCCCAGCGGCCGCTGATCGCGTTTTGCGGACCGGTAATTCCGGTGCCGGCGAGTATCGCGGCAAAGATGCCGTTGCGTGCGGCATTCGCCGCCGCGCAGCCTTTCCACATCGACAATTCACCGAGCCGCGTTTGCGCCAGCGGCAGATTTGGCGTGATTGCCAGCGCCAGCGCCTGTGCGGATTTTGCGGCGTCAAGACCAAATGCACGCGCACTGCCGAGCGCGCTGCCTATGGTGTCGAACAGCACGTTGTCCCAGCCCTGTTCGCGCGTCATGACGTCGGCGAAATTGCAATCGGCTTCATAGGCGGCAACGATGGCGGCGATCAGCGTCTTGCCGTCGCTGCCATTGGCTTCGGCAGCGGCAAGCACCGCCGGTATCGTATCGCTGGGATGGCAGCTCGAGCCGGCGAGGTAGGAGTCGTTGTAATCCTGGGCACGCACCATCACGCCGTTGGCGAAGGCCGCGAGTTCGGGCGTCGAGGCTTCAAGCGAGCCAAGCACACGCGCCGGCGGCCTGCCGGTTGCACGGCGTGCCACCGCGCGCGCCAGTTGACAGGGCCCGTCGTCGTAGGCACCGATCGCGCAGCCCAGCGTATCGATGAGTTTGCGCTTGGTTTCGTGCACCACCTGCGGCGGCAGCGCGGCAAATTGCAGGCCGGATGTGTATGCGCTCAAGGCGGTGATCAGCGGATCGGAATTTGTCAGTGACATGAGTAGTGTGTGCGGTAGAAGAATTCGGCGTGGCGCCATTGTATCGCGCCGCGGTGCGCGGCCGGATTGCGTGGGAGCGATGCCGCAGCCGCTAAACACCGTTACAATTCGCGGCTGGCATTCTCATCGAGAGCACTTTCATGACAACCGATGTAACCGCAACACTGGCGGATTTTGCCGCCGGCCTCAAATACGACGACATTCCCGAGCGCGTGCGTGAAAACTGCCGCGTCCTGCTGCTCGATACGCTGGCCTGTGCGGTCGCCGGCCATCTCGGTGAGGAAACGTCACAGGTTGCAGCGATGGCCGCCGCACTCGGCCATTCGCAAGAGAGCAGCATTATCGGCGGCGGACGTTCTTCGCTGGCCGGTAGCACGCTGCTCAACGGTTTTCTCGTCACGGCGGTGACGATGTGCGATGTGCATCGCTCAACGCTCACGCACATTTCGCCCGAAGTCATGCCGCCGGCGCTGGCGATAGCCGAACGCGACGGCTTGTCGGGACGCGATCTGCTGGTGGCGCTGGTGGCCGGTTGCGAAACGGCAACGCGTATCGGCCTCGGTCTCGATTTTCCGGAGTTTCGCAAACGCGGCTGGCACGGCCCCGGCGTGTTCGGTCTGTTCGGTTCGGCGGCGGCGGTCGGCCGCCTGCGCAAATTCGACGGCGAAACCATGGCACGCGCGTTCGGCCTTGCCGGCAGCCAGTCGGCCGGCACGTTCGCCGCGTGGGGCACACCGACCGTCAAGTTTCATCAATGCCGCGGTGCATTGTCGGGCTTGATGGCGGCGCTGCTCGCCGAACAAAAATTTGTCGCCACCCGGGAATTTCTCACTGCGCCCGACGGCGGGCTGTTCAATACCTATACGAACGGCGGCCGGCCGCAGGATGCCGTCGCCAATCTCGGTCAGCGCTGGGAAATGGAGCAGATTGCGCTGCGCCTGTGGCCCTCGGCATCGACCATACAGGGCATGATT
>JANYDY010000111.1 GCA_025363435.1 Betaproteobacteria bacterium | reverse complement strand
CGTGCTCGGCTACACGGGCCAGGCGCAGTTTCTGATCAATTGCGGCATCACTGGTCTGCTGTCGGCAACGCCAGCGGAAAATACCGCGGCCTATCTGCCGCTCGCCGGACAGGCGCAAACGCTGCTGAGCCCGGCCGAAATGGGCGAGCTGTTCAAGGTGTTCGCCTTCGCGCGCGGCATCAACATCGCGCTGTGCGGTTTTTCGCAGGGCGACCGCCGTCACGCGCTGTAAAAAAGCCGCACGACGCCACTTGACCCCCGTCAAGTCAGTGCCAATGCCATGCGCTAGAATGACCGTTACGGCGCGTTCTGCCCACTGTAAATCGCTGCGCGCGCGCAAATTCACAATCCGGCAATAGCATGAACTGGCTCAAACTCAATTTCAGGCGCGTGCTTGTTTTACTCGCGGTCGCTGCGGTGATCTTCTTCGCCGCCCAGCAGTGGCGCGGGCCGATCGTCGATGTCGCCGCAGTAGAGGCCGGGCCGATCGAACAGTCTATCGTCGTCAGCGGCCGCGTGCAGGCGCCGAATCGAATTGAAATCGGCTCGGTGATCACCGGCCGAGTCGTCAAAGTGCTGGTTGAAGAAGGTGCCGTGGTCGAGCCCGGCCAGCCGTTGATACAGCTGGAAACCGCGGAACTGCAGGCGGCCCTTGCGCAGGCCGACGCGGCGGTCGCGGGCGCCAATGAGCGCGAGAAGGCGGTGCGCGAACTCAGCCTGCCGCAGGCCGTCGACACCGTGACGCAAGCCGAGGCGCAATTCAAATTTTCCGACAGCGAGTTTCAGCGTTATCGCGAACTGCGCGACAAAGGGTTCATCAGCGACTCGCGCCTGCAGGAACAGGTGCGCCAGCTCGACGTTGCACGCAGTCAGCTTGCCGCCGCGCGCACCGCCGCGCGCGCACAGGGCGCGAGCGGCGTGCAGGCGCGTGAAACCGCGGTCAAACTGACAGAAGCGCGCGCAGCGCGCGATCTTGCCGCCTACAAACTTGCGCAAACGACGATACGCGCCTCGGTTGCCGCCACGGTACTGGTGCGGGCCGTGGAGCCGGGGGACATTGTCAGCCCGGGTAAACGGCTACTGGTTCTCAATTCGCGCGGCGAAACGCGTTTGACCGCGCAGATCGACGAAAAAAATCTGCCTTATCTGAAAATCGGCCAAGTGGCGCGCGCTTCGAGCGAAGCGTTTCCAGACCGCAATTTCGCCGCCACGCTTTATTACATCAGCCCCGGCGTCGACGTCACCCGCGGCTCGGTCGAAGCGCGCTTTCGCGTCGCCGCACCACCCGATTATCTGCGCGCCGACATGACCGTTTCCATCGATATCGGCGTGGCGCGCAAGGAGAGCGCGCTAACCGCGCCGGTCGATGCCCTGCGCGAGAACGGCGGCGAACGCACAATGCAAATCGTGAAAAGCGGCAGCGTACAGACGGCCCGCATCGAAACCGGCGTACGCGGCACCACCCGCGTGGAAATCGTCGCTGGCGCCGCCGCCGGCGATCTCGTCGTGCTGACACGCGGCATCGCCGACGGCGCCCGCGTGCGCACACGCCAGCGCCGCTAACACGCTCACCATGCGATTCGAATGGACGGTCGCGCTGCGCTTTCTGCGTGAAGGCGGGCTGCAAACGTTGATGATTATTGCCGCCGCTGCCGCCGGCATCTCGGTGATCGTGTTTATCACGAGTTTTCTCGGCGATCTGCAAAACGATCTGATCCGCCGCACGCTCGGCGTGCAACCCGGCATTGTCGTGCGCCCCGCCGAAGAGGTGGCGCGGCCGCTGCGTGAGGGCAACGAGGCGCTGCCGCAAATACAGGCGCGCGTGCAACGTCTGCGTTCAGTCGATCAGTGGCAGCCGCTGCGTCAGCGCCTTGAAAATACAGCGGGCGTGCGCGCCGTCTCACCGGTCGCCGCCGGTCCCGGCCTGATCACGCGCGGCGATACCAACAAATCGGTGACGGTCACCGGCATCGTCGCCGAACGCTACGCGGCGGTAACGCGCTTCAACGAAAAAATCACCGCCGGCGAATTCCACCTCAACCCGGGCGATGCCATCATCGGCACCGATCTGGCACGCGACCTCGGCGTCGGCGTCGGTGACAAGGTCAGAATTTCAACACCGGCCTCGCCGGGCGACGCTTACCAGATTCGCGCCATCTACGATCTCGGCCAGCGTTCCCTCAATCGGGCCTACGCTTACGTCAGTCTGCCGGCGGCACAGGCGTTGCTCGATTTGCCCGGCGGCATTTCAAGCCTCGAAATCGCAGTGGACGACTTGTTCGGCGCCGAAAACATGGCGCAGCAATTGCAGGACACCACGCCGCACGAAGTCGAAAGCTGGATGCGTGCCAATCCGCAATTGCGCACGGCGCTTAACAATCAAACCATCATGACCATGTTGATCCGCTTTTTTCTTGCGCTGGTGGTGGCGATCGGTGTCGCCAGCGTGCTGGTCGTCTCGGTCGTGCAAAAAACGCGCGAAATCGGCATCCTGCGCGCCATGGGCGCACCGCGTGCGCGCATCCTGCGGGTGTTTTTGCTGCAAGGTGCGTTAATCGGAATCGTCGGCGCCGTTGCCGGTTGCATCGGCGGCTACGCCCTCACAAGTGTGATGAGCCAGTTTGTGCGCGCCGATGACGGCACGCAAATTTTTCAGGCGCACTGGAGTAGCCAGTTGTATCTGTTTACTTTAATCAGCGCCTGCGTGCTGGGTCTCGCCGCCGCCATTTTGCCGGCGCGCCGCGCCGCGCGGCTCGATCCGGCACAGGCGATCCGCATATGAGCGCCGCAGTCATCGAACTGGCGGATATCCGCAAGACTTACAACGAGGGCACGCCGATCGCCAACGAAGTACTGCACGGCATCGGTTTTGCCATACAGCCCGGTGAATTCGCCTGCCTGATCGGACCTTCGGGTTCGGGCAAAAGTACGCTGCTCAATCTGATCGGTCTCTTGGAGCGCCCGTCAGGCGGCGCCTACCTGCTCAACGGCAAAGCGATACAGGAGGGCGATGACGACACGCGTACCCGGGCACGCCTCGAAACACTCGGCTTCGTGTTCCAGTTTCACCATCTGCTGCCGGCATTTTCGGCATTTGAAAACGTCACGTTGCCGGGCCTGATGTTGCACGGTGAAGTCACGCGCGCCATGCGCGACACCGCAACGCGCCTGCTGACCGCGGTGGGCCTCGCCGGCGCCATGCACAAGCCGCCGAATCAGTTGTCAGGCGGCATGCAGCAGCGTGTCGCCATCGCGCGCGCGCTGGCACTTTCGCCGCAACTCGTGCTGGCTGACGAACCAACCGGTAATCTCGATACGCACAGCGCCGATGAAGTATTTGCGCTGATGCGCGACATCAATAAAACGCAGGGCACGGCGTTTCTGATTGTCACTCACGATCCGCGCCTGGCGGCGCGCTGCGACCGCGTGATTGAAATGCGCGACGGCACGATTGTCGCCGACGCGCTGCAAAAACAAACCTAAATCACGCCGGCACGCGCATGCCGCGCTGCACCGCGGGCCGCGCCGAGATGGCGTCGAACCAGCGCTTGACGTTCGGATAATCGGCGGCGAGATCGATCGGGTGCCACTCGTAACGCGCCACCCACGGATAGGTCGCAATGTCGGCGATCGAATATTCGCCGGCGAGGTATTCCGCTGCAGCAAGCCGGTGGTCGAGTACCGCGTAGAGTCGCTTCTGTTCGTTCACATAGCGATCGATGGCGTAAGGAATTTTTTCCTTCGCAAAGCGCACGAAGTGATGCACCTGGCCGAACATCGGGCCGATACCACCCATTTGCAGCATCAGCCATTGCAGCACGTCGTACCTGCCGCTGCCCGCTGACGGCATCAGTTGGCCGCTCTTGTCGGCGAGATAAACCAGTATCGCGCCGGATTCCATCATCGCGTAAGGCTTGCCGCCCGGCCCGTCGGCATCGACGATGGACGGTATCTTACCGTTGAGGTTGATCGCCAGATAGTCGGGCTTGAACTGTTCGCCCTGCCCGATGTTGATGGCATGCGCGCGATACGGCAGTGCGGTTTCTTCGAGCATGATCGAAATTTTGCGGCCGTTGGGCGTTGCCCAGGTGTATAGATCGATCATGGTTGTTCCTTGACTGTTCGAAATGCCTACGCCGGTTTTGGCAATACGCGCGCGATTGCCTCGACACGCGCCACCGCCACCGCATCACGGATTTGTTCCGGGCCCTGCTGCTGTTTTGCAATCGCGCCGGCATCGACGGTTTGCGCCGCCGCCAGCGCGGCGCGCAAACGCGCGGTGCCACGCGTGGCCTCAGGCGCATCCCACTCGATGACGGCCAGCCATTGGGCAAAACGCTCCGGCCGCCGCAGCGCGTCAACGCCCTGCAGCAGCGACAGCAGCGCCGCGGCATCAAGCGCGGTCGCGTGCGCGGCGTTTTTATACTGGCGCGCCGCCAGCACGGCGAGATCCGCGCACTCCTGCGGCACGCGCAGCCGTCCGCACAGCGCGGCAACTGCGGCGTCTTCAGCCTGCATGGTCAGCAGGGCAAAGCGCTGCGGTAGACCGGCGCCGGCGCGGGCTGCGTTGTCGATAATTTTTTTACGCGAGGCCAGCGCCTCGCCGGACAACTCGCGCGCGAATTCGCGCAGCACGATCGCCAGCGCGCCGCAGGCAGCGAGCGCGTCGAGCATGCGCGAGGGCTGGCGCTCCATCAGGCCGCGCGATAATTCCTGCCAGACACGCTCGGCGACCAGTGCGTCGACTTCGCCGCGCACCACCATCTCGCGCATCAGAGCCAGCGTTTCCGGCGCGATGGCGAAATCAAAACGCGCGGCGAAACGCGCCACGCGCAGTATGCGCACCGGGTCTTCGACAAAGGCCGGCCCGACGTGGCGGAATATGCGCGCCCTGATATCGGCCATGCCGTTGAACGGATCGATGATTTTTCCGTCTTCGCCGCGCGCCATCGCGTTGATGGTCAGATCGCGCCGCGCCAGATCCTGCTCGAGCGTTACATCGGGTGCGGCGTGAAATTCAAAACCGTGATAACCGCGCGCGGTCTTGCGCTCGGTGCGCGCCAGCGCGTATTCCTCATGCGTTTGCGGATGCAAAAACACCGGGAAATCGCGACCGACCGGCTTGTAACCCAGCGCGACCATGTCTTCCGGCGTCGCCCCCACCACCACGTAGTCGCGATCGACCACCGGCAGGCCGAACAACTCGTCGCGCACCGCACCGCCGACCGAGTAGATTTTCATGCGCCGTCCTGCTGTTCGTAGCGCGGCAGCATCTCGGTTTCCGCAGCGGCGGCTGCATACCAGTCGCGCATCGCCGGCAGCGCCAGCACGCGGTCGGCGTACGCTTGCGCGCCATCAGGCAAGGCCACCGCATAAGTCTTGAACCGGGTTGCCACCGGCGCATACATCGCATCGGCTACGCTGAGGCTGCCGAGCAGAAACGGGCCACCGTAACGCTGCAACGCGTCTTCCCACAATGTACAGATGCGGGCGATATCGGCGGCGACTTCGGCATTCACGCCGGCGCGAGGGAATACACGCCGCACATTCATCGACAGCTTGCTGCGCAAAGCGGTAAAGCCGGCGTGCATTTCGGCACTGATGGCGCGGCCGTGGGCGCGCGCCGCCGCATCGTCAGGCCACAGTTTTTTACCGGCATGACGTTCAGCCAGATATTCGCAGATCGCGAGTGAGTCCCAGACGGTGATCGCGCCGTCGATGAGAACAGGCAAGCGGCCGGCCGGCGTGAATTTGCGGATTTTGGTGTCGTGACCGTCCTGGTACAACGGTATTCTGATTTCTTCGAACGCCAGCCCCGCCTGCTTCATCAGCAACCATGGTCGCAGCGACCACGATGAATATGCTTTGTTACCGATGACGAGCTTATATTGCGCCATGATTACCGGCTGCAGTCAGGAAGAACGTCCGGCGTGACCACGGTAATCGACGTAACGTCCGCGCGGTGTCGCATCGCCGAACCACAGGCGCGCTACACCTTCGATCGCAGCGGGTTGAATGCCGAACGGAAAGGGGGCGGCGCTGACGTTATCGATTTTCATTGAATCAAGATTGTCGCGCGACATCAGTTTCACCGGCAGCAGTTCCAATAGAAATGCCTGCAGGTACGACAGCGCATCGCCAAGGCCGATGACGGGCCGCGGATGGCCGCTCAATTTGCCGCTCAGCGCGACGAGTTCGCGCAAGCTATAAACAGCGGGACCGCACAGATCGAAGGATTTTCCTATGCTCCTGCGCGCATCGAGCGCGCACACAAACGCCGCCGCCACATCTTCAACATAGCAAGGCTGAAAACGCGCCTCCGCTTTAGCGAGGAATATGACCGGGGTCAGCGCCTGCAGTTTGGCAAAGAGATTCAAAAAACTGTCTTCCGGCCCGAAAATCACCGACGGGCGGAAAATCGTCCATTCAAGCCGCGACGCGCGCACCAGCGCCTCGGCTTCAGCCTTGGTTTGCTGATAACGGCTGGGCCCCTTGCTATCGGCACCGAGCGCGCTCATGTGCGCATAGCGGTTCACGCCTTTTGATGCGCAGGCGGCGAGTATCTTGCGCGTCAGCTCGACATGCGCCCCGGCAAACGACGCGTTGCCGCGGCCGTCGTGCAACACACCAACCAGATTGATCACTGCGCCGGCGCCGCTGATGAGCTGCTCCAGTGCGGCCGGATCAAACACATCGGCGGCGATCACATCGACGGTCGGCAGCAGGATCAGTTCCTTGGCCTGCTCGCGATTGCGCGTCGGCACCCGCACGCGCAATCCGCGTGCCGCCAGCAGACGCACAATATGGCGGCCGACAAAACCGCTGCCGCCGATTACGCAAATGTCGTTGATTTCCATAGGTGCCTGTACCGCATCCGGTTGTTAAATTGTTGCGCGCTTAGCCGCCGGGTTCGTCGAGCGGCTTTTCCACGCTGCGCGAACGCGGCGCAATTACGCCGATGCGGTCTTTCAGCGAGACCACGGTTTGCCCGAACTGCTGGCTATAGTAGCTCGCGTTGCTCATGACCTTCTTGACGTAATCGCGGGTTTCGTTAAACGGAATCGACTCCGTATAAATCGCCGCTTCCATCGCGCCGTCGGCGCGCCAGGCGCGCGCGCGCCCCGGCCCTGCATTATAGGCTGCCGACGCCAGCACCGGATGGTTGTCGAGGGTATCGAGCACATGCTTCAAGTACCAGGTGCCGAGATTGATGTTGGTATCGACCTGGGTGACTTTCGCATTCTGCCAGTCGGTGAGGCCGACCTTGCGCGCCACCCAGCGCGCGGTCGCCGGCATCAGTTGCATGAGACCGCCGGCGCCGGCGCTCGATTTGACGTCGGGAATAAAACGGCTCTCCTGTCGGATCAAACCATAGACCCAGGCTTCGTCGAGCTGCAATTGCGCCACATATCCTTTCATGACGTCGCGATAAGGTGCCAGATAGCGCATGCTGAAGTCATGCGTTTCGCGCGTGCGATCGGCGGTGTTGATGGCGCGATCGTAGATTTCGCTGCGGCGCGCGAACTCCGCCGCGGCAAGCAGCTGGCGGTCGTCGAAATTGCGAATCGTCCAGTTCCACTCGCGATTGCCTTCGAAACGCAGATTGAGCCGGTAGAAAACAATGGCGCGCTGCAAACCCGGCGTGCGTCCCATCGTCTGCGCTTCTTCGCGCGTCGGTTTGTAAAGCGCGACGGGCGCATGCGTGCGCGCGCCGAGTTCCTCGGCGGCGAGCTGGCCGTAAAAATTGTATTCGACCGACAGCGGCGCAAAAATCAACTGCGCATCGGCGGCGCGGCCCTGCGCCTTCAGTGCGCGCGCTTTCCAGTAACGCCACGCCGGATCCTGCGCTCCGGTTACCGACATCGCCTCGACAGCCGCCGTCACATCGGGCCAGCTCAGCGCGCGCAGGGCGATGCGGATTTTCCACGCCAGTTGCGCATCGCTCAGTTTGCCCGCCTTTGCATACCAGCCGAGTGCGGCGGGGTCGAGCCGCTGCGCGCCCTGAAATGCAATCAGGCCCCAGACGTACGCGCGCTCAGCCTCGCTGACCTGATCGCCAAGTTTGCTCCACTGCTGCGCCGCGATCTGCGGCGTGGTACGCGCCAGCCGTTGCACTGCGAACATCAACGTTTCACGCCCGCCGCGCGTCTTCAGGTTGAAGCCCTTGCGGTCGAGATAGGCCTGCGGGTTCACCGCGATGCGCGCCAGCGTGGCGCCGTCTGGCTGCTCCTTCGCCGGCAGATAGTCGGCGACGCGGCGCGCCACCCCGGTATTGCCGGCTTCGAGCGCGAGGCGGATGCGCATCCACACATCGGCTTCGGGCAGCATTTTGCGTTCGGCCAGCACGTCGAACACGGGCGTGCAGGTCTCCGGCTGATCGCGCCCGCTAAACCACAGCGCGCGCGCTTTTTCCAACGTCTCGAGATTGCCCGAGCGCGCGCGGTTTTGCAGCGACAGGCACAACAATTCAACATCGTCGCCGACGTACTGCGCATATTCGGCGTCGAACATTTCCCATTGCTGGCGGTTCGCCAGCAGTTTCAGCCAGTCGGTGCGCAGGCTATTGGCAACCGGGCCGTCCGTGACGCGCGCGAGCAGCGCCTGCACTTCATCCGCAGACGCCTGTTCGAGACGCATGCGCAAACGCCAGTAGGCAAGGTAGGGCTCAAGCGGATACTCACCCAGCGATTTCGCCGCCCGTTCGAAACGGATTACATCGCCGGCGCGAAATGCCTCGCGCGCGGCGAGAAAATCATCATCCGGTGTCGCCGCCCGCGCGGCATTCACGCACAACTGAGCGCACAACAGCGACAAGCAGCCGGCCGTCAGCAGGCGCAAGGCCCGTTTGAAAGTGGTCATAACAACAATTTTAGCGGCTTTGCCAGCCATACGGCGCTTCATGCGGTGATAGACCGGTGTGCCGTCGCACAATTCCCGGCATTGCCAGCATGCGCTGCAGCGACGCGCGCTCAGGCGTAACTGCGCAGGCGCTGCGAGAACTCTACCAGCGGCGCGATGTTGCTGGCTTCGGCGCGCCGGCACCAGTCCTGCAATTTGGCGAGCAGCTGATCGCGCGAGATTAGCGAGCGCTCCCAGAAGGTAGACAGTTCGCCCCGCATCTCGGCCATGGTTTGCCGCGCCGCCGCTTCGTTGGCGCCAACTTGCGCGCTTGATCTGGCGTAGCTGACCAGCACGTCGTAGTGATGCAGGGCGATTGCCTCAAGCATTTGCGCATCAACCACCGGTCTGGGCGCGACAAAGTGCGGGGTCGGTGCGATGCGTTTTATTTTCGCCAGGCCGAGCGCCCGCAGTACGCACAAGTAGTTCCAGCCGATATCAATTTCGTACCAGTGATTCGAAAATTTTGCCGACGTCGTGTAAGCGTGGTGATTGTTATGCAATTCCTCGCCGCCGATGAATATGCCCCAGGGCGCGATGTTGGTGCTGGCGTCGTCGGTAGGCCAGTTGCGATAACCCCAGAAGTGCGCAACGCCGTTGATCACGCCGGCAGCCCAGAACGGTATCCATGCGATCTGCGTAATAAAAATCAGCGCGCCCGGCAGCAGACCGAACAGAATCAGGTCGGTAATTGCCATCATCGTCAGTCCGAGCACCACGTGTTTTGAGTAGACGTTGCGCTCCAGCCAGTCGTCGGGCGTGCCGTCTCCATAACGCTCGATGGTTTCGCGTTTGGCCGACTCCTTGACGTATAAAAACACGCCGCCCCACAGTACGCGGTTCAAGCCGAGTATTTGCGGGCTGTGCGGATCATCGACGGTTTCGCGTTTGGCGTGATGTTTGCGATGCACTGCAACCCATTCGCGCGTTCGCATGCCGGTGGTCAGCCACAACCAGAAACGGAAGAAATGGCTCACCAATGGATGAAATTCAATCGCGCGGTGCGATTGGCAACGATGCAGGAACAGCGTCACGGAGACGATCGTAATGTGCGTCAACAACAACGCCACGATTACATAGCCCCACCAGGGTAGATCGAACACGCCTGAGAAAAGCATCGCTTGCCCTCCGGGTAATGTGCCGCGCGCCAATGGATGGATTGGCGCGCAACGTTCGACCATCAAACTGACTTAAGGTTGCACCGCCTCCGCAGCGGACGCCGCAAAGCGGCTCACGATCGCCGTCGCGTATTCCAACTGCGCTAGTTTACTGCAATGCAATCAGGCGAGGAACAGGCGATACGCCGGATTCTTCGATTCATCGGAATGCGGGTAACCGAGTTTCGCCAGAAACGCTTTGAAAGCCGCCATTTCGCGCGGCGGCACCTGCATGCCGACCAGCACGCGGCCGTAATCGGCGCCGTGATTGCGGTAGTG
>JANYDY010000084.1 GCA_025363435.1 Betaproteobacteria bacterium | reverse complement strand
TAACGGACGATTTCAAGGTGGCCCTGGATGGCCGCGTGCATGAGGGCGCTTTCCCCCACCCCGTTGCTCATGTCGATGCGCGCATGGGTGGCAATCAGCGTGCGGATCGCGGCGAAGCTGCCTTCGCGTGCGGCAACTATCAACAGGGTATTGCCATGCGGATCGACCGTATCGGGTGCAACCCCGCGGCCCAGCAACTGCGTAACCGTTGCAGCGTCGTCGCGTTTGATCGCCTCGATCACGTCTTCGTAGGCGCCGGCCATCGCCGTGATGCCACGCAATGCAATCGCGCCTGCTGCGAGCATTGCGCAAATCTGGCGCCTCGTCTTCAAATGCATTTGAACAGGCGCCCGAAGTTCGCGCTGGTAGCCGCGCAAACCTCATCAAAGCTGATGCCGCGCAAACGACCGATTTCTTCGGCAACGTGGCGCACGAAACCCGGCTGATTGGTTTTGCCGCGATGCGGAACCGGCGCGAGAAAGGGCGAATCGGTTTCAATCAGCATGCGATCCAGCGGCACGCGTTGCGCCACGTCCTTCAATTGCAGCGCGTTTTTGAACGTGACTATGCCCGAAAAGGAAATATAGAAACCCATTTCCATGGCGGCTTCGGCCACTTCCCAGCTTTCTGTAAAGCAGTGCATGACCCCGCCGATATCCGCTGCCAACTCCTCGCGCATCAAACGCAAGGTGTCTTCGGCCGCCGAGCGTGTGTGAATGATCAGCGGTTTGCAAATCTCGCGCGCGGCACGGATATGCGTGCGGAAACGTTCGCGCTGCCATTCGAGATCGCCTGTCAGCCTGAAATAATCGAGTCCGGTTTCACCGATCGCCACGACCTTCGGATGATCGGCAAGCGTCTTGAGTTGTTCAACCGTCACCACCGGTGCATCGGCATGATCCGGATGCACGCCGACCGAAGCAAAAATATGCGCGTTGACCTCGGCGATGGTGCGTATTTTCGGAAAATCCTCCAATGTTACTGAAACGCTCAGCGCATAAGCTACATCGTTGCTGCGCATCAGCGCCAATACGGCATCGAGCTGCCCGGCAAGTTCCGGAAAATCGAGATGGCAATGCGAATCAACCAGCATCAGCGGCATTTCAGCAAAAGAATGGAATGCAATTATAGAGGGGTACGCCCTGCCCTAAGTTCCCCCGCGGGCAATTACCCGGCGCAATCAGCTTGCAGACGGGCTTTCGAGCCGTTCACCACGCATCACCGCCGCATAAGAGAGCAGCATTTGCTCGATATTCAGGCGCGCATTAAGCGGATGGTTGACCGTACGCTGCTGGCGCAGCAGAAGACGGTGGTAACGCGCCAGATCAATGGCCCGAAGTTTCGCAGCAATCTGGCCGAGTGCTTTCTGATAATCCGGGTTGTAGCGCACCGGCCCACCGGAACGCACGCTCAGCAGATCGTAAGTCCAGCGCTGCAGCCAGCCAAGCAGGCGGACGGCCGGAATATCACGCAACCTTTCGGCAAGTGCCAGCATTTCGCCGTCGCGCGCGGTCAGGCCATTCAGAACGCTCTTGCGTTGATCCCAGTAGGCCGCATCATTGAGCGTCAGCGACAGCAGCGGTGCATTGCCGGTTTGCGCAAGGCTTAATGCCGGTTCGGCAATCCCCTGCTCGCGCAGCCAGCGCTCGGCCACATCAGACTGCGGTGTCGGCAGCAGCACTTTCTGGCAACGGCTGTGTATGGTCGCGGGCAATTCGGCCGGGCGATGCGCAACCAGCATGAAACGCGTGCCTGCCGGCGGTTCTTCGAGATTTTTCAGCAGCGCATTGGCGGCGTTCGTGTTCAACGTTTCAGCGGGATAAAACACAATGGTTTTGCCGCCGCGCTGGTGCGAAGTCAGAAAAATGAAATCCTGCAAACCGCGCACGTCTTCGATACGGATTTCCTGGCTCGGCTTGCGCTTGGACGCCGCTGTTTCCTGCTCGACACCCGTGTCGTCGGCGTCCTGCCCGGCAGTACGCAGCGCCTCCGGACGGATTTCGCGGTAATCGGGATGGCTGTCCGCCGCAAACCAGCGGCAACTTTGACAGGCGCCGCAAGCTGCGCCGTCCGCGGCCGGCGCTTCACACGCCAGCGACTGCGCGAGCTTGCGCACAAAATCGATTTTGCCGATACCTTCACGGCCGCTGAACAACAGCGCATGCGGCAGAGTATCGCGCCGCGCGAGAATTTCGCGCCACACCGCGGCCTGCCACGGATAGACGGTTACCGCCATAACTCGGTCGCCACGACCGTCAGATCAGCCTGCACTTCAGCGATGCCGCGTGAGGCGTCTATCAGGCGGATGCGCTGCGGCGCGGCTTTTGCGCGCTGCAGATAACCTTCGCGCACACGCTCGAAAAATGCTTCGTTTTCACGCTCGAAACGATCGGGCGATTTGATGCTGCCGGCGCGCGCGCGGCCAACCGCCGGCGGCAAATCGAAAATGATCGTCAGATCCGGCTGCAGAGAACCCTGCACCCACCGTTCGAGTACGCCGAGCTTTTCATTGGCGACGCCGCGCCCCGCACCTTGATAGGCAAAGGTGGCATCGGTGAAGCGGTCGCATAAAACCCATTCGCCGCGCGCCAGCGCCGGCGCGATAACTTTCTCGATATGTTCGCGCCGTGCGGCGAACATCAGCAGCGTCTCGGTTTCAAGATGCATCGGCTGATCTTTATCGAGCAGAAGCGCGCGCAGTTTTTCGCCCAGCGGTGTGCCGCCGGGCTCGCGCGTCACACACAAAGCGATGCTGCGCGATTTCAAATATTCTGCGAGCCACGCCAGATGCGTGCTCTTGCCGGCACCGTCGATGCCTTCGAGCGTAATGAATTTTCCGCGCACGTCTGAATTTTCCAAAAAATCTGCCGGATGAATTAGCGATTACCGCGTCGCTGGTATTTTGTCACGGCGCGCTCATGCTCGACCAGCGAATCCGAGAACTTCGAACTGCCGTCGCCGCGCGCCACAAAATACAGCGCCTTGCTCGCCGCCGGATGCAAGGCGGCGTTTAGCGCGGCGAGCCCCGGCATTGCGATCGGTGTCGGCGGCAGACCGGTGCGGGTGTAGGTGTTGTAAGGCGTATCGGCGAGCAGATCGCGTTTGCGCAGATCGCCGTCGAAACCGCTGCCCAGTCCGTAAATGACGGTCGGATCGGTTTGCAGCCTCATGCCGATGCGCAGCCGGTTGATAAAAACTGACGCGATCATGCCGCGTTCGCCGGCCTGCCCGGTTTCTTTTTCGATAATCGACGCCAGCGTCAGCGCCTGATACGGATTCTCCAGCGGCAACCCGTCAGCACGCGTTGCCCACAACGTAGCAAGCTGAATTTGCATCGTGCGGTTCGCGCGTTGCAATACCGATATATCGCTGGTGCCGCTGGCAAAAAAATACGTGTCCGGGAAAAAGAGTCCTTCCGGCGCAGCAGGTGCAATGCCGACCTTTACCGCAATTTCAGCGTCGCTCAAATTACTCAGTTCGTGGCGCAATGCCGGATGCGCGTCGATTGCCGCACGCAGTTGCACAAAGCTCCAGCCTTCGACAATGGTCAGTTTGTCCTGACGATGATCGCCGCTGGTGACTTTCTGCAGCAAAGCATACGGCGTGATGTCTGCGATTATTTCGTAGTTGCCGGCCTGGATACGGTTTCCCATGCCGAGAGCGCGCGCTAGCAGTTCAAAGCGCCACGCTGCATCCAGCACACCGGCGGCCTGCAACTGGCGCGAGGCGCTGCGCAGGCCACTGCCCTGCTTCAGGCCGAATTGGACCGGATTCGATATTTCGACCGCAATGAAATTCGCAGCAGCCAGCCACGACGCTCCACCTACGAACAGGAGTAGCAGCAGCCGCCACAGCCGTCCGCCTTTGCGCTTAGCGGATTTCGGCATTCTTGATCCAGTGTCGCAGCCGTTCGGCAAACGGGTTGGCGCCCCAGGTCGTATCGTCGACCGCAGCGACAGGCCAAACACCGATCACGCTATTCACGAGAAACACTGCATCAGCTGCACGCACGTCTTCAGGCATTACTGCCGCGATGCGCACGTTTACTCCATTGGCACGTGCGCCTTCGATGATTACGTCGCGCGTCACACCGGCAACTCCGCTGCCGTCGAGCGCCGGCGTGATCAACTCGCCTGCGCGCAGCAAAAACAGATTGCTCATGGTGCCGCCCATAACATGGCCGTTGACATCGCGCAGCAGGCCTTCTGCAATGGCCGGATCATTCCATTCCGACCGCGCCAATACATTTTCGATACGATTAAGGTGTTTGATGCCTGCCAGCGCCGGTTGTATCGCCAGACGCAGATCGCACCAGCGTGCGCGCACGCCATCAGCATGCGAACCGGATGAGTCGGCGCCGACGCTCCAACCGACGATGCGCGTTACGTTCGCCGTTGCCGGAATCGCGTAGCTGCGCAAAGCAATACCGCGAGTCAGGGTGATGCGAATCACGCCGTCGACGTGGGCTGCGGCTATTTTTCCGAGATCAGCCTCGAATAACTGTTTAGGTGGACATTCGATGCGGATCGCGGCGCTGTCGGCGGCGAGTTTGTCGTATTGCCGTTGCCACAACACCGCTTTACCGGCGCGCAAGGGAAAGGTGCGGAATACGCCGTCACCGTAGGCGAGCCCGCGGTCGCGCGGATCGAGCGCGCTATCTTCATTACCGTTAACCAGGATCATGGCAGTCGGTGAGGCCCGGCCGCCGCTACGGCCTTACATTGCCCGGAAGACAAGTGTGCCGTTGGTGCCGCCGAAACCGAACGAATTTGAAATCGCCACCTCGATCTTCATTTTGCGCGCCGTGTTCGGCACGTAATCGAGATCGCATTGCGGATCCTGATTGACGAGATTGATCGTCGGCGGCGCGATCTGGTCGTGCACAGCCATCGCCGAAAAAACCGCCTCGATGCCGCCGGCGGCGCCGAGCAGATGGCCGGTCATCGACTTGGTCGAACTGACGGCAAGTTTTTTTGCGTTATCGCCGAAACAGCGTTTCACCGCGATGGTCTCGGCGATATCGCCAAGCGGCGTCGAAGTGCCGTGTGCGTTGACGTAATCCACCTGATCGAGATTGACGCCGCCGTTGCGCAGCGCATTGGCCATGCAGCGCGCAGCGCCCTCGCCGTCTTCGGAGGGCGCGGTAATGTGGTGCGCATCGGCGCTCAGACCATAACCGGCCAGTTCGCAGTAAATCCGTGCACCGCGCTTTTTTGCGTGTTCGTATTCCTCGAGTACCAGAACACCGGCGCCTTCGCCGAGCACGAAGCCGTCGCGGTCCTTGTCCCACGGGCGGCTCGCCAGTTCCGGCGCGTCGTTGCGCGTCGACAATGCGCGCGCGGCGCAAAATCCGCCGACCCCCAGATTGGAAACGCAGGATTCCGCGCCACCGGCGACCATTACATCGGCATCGCCGTATTCGATCAGGCGGCCCGCTTCGCCAATGCTGTGGTTAGCCGTGGTACAGGCACTGACCACCGCTATGTTCGGCCCTTTGAGCCCGAACATGATCGAGAGCTGACCGGAAATCATGTTGATAATGGTGCCGGGCACGAAAAACGGTGAAATCTTGCGCGGCCCGCCCGCCAGCATCGCATCATGCGTGGTTTCGATCAGCGGCAGGCCACCGATGCCGGAACCGATACAAACGCCGATTTGTTCACGCGCTTCCTTCTCCAGATCAATGCCGGAATCCTTGAGCGCATCAATACCCGCTGCAAGCCCGAAATGAATGAAGGTATCGAAGCGGCGCGCCTCTTTCGGTGCCAGCCATTTGGCGACTTCGAAATTCTTGACCTCACCGGCAATTTGCGTAGGCAAATTAGCGGCGTCGAAACGACTGATGCGCGTGATACCGGACTTGCCGGCAACAACATTGCCCCAGGCTTCGCTGACGCCGATCCCGACCGGCGAAACTATGCCGAGACCGGTAACAACTACTCTGCGTCGTGCCAATGGATTTCCGTCGCGAATTTGATAATTATTTGACGTGCGCCTTGACGTAATCAACGGCCTGCTGAACGGTCGTGATTTTTTCTGCGTCTTCGTCTGGGATTTCGCACTCGAATTCTTCTTCGAGCGCCATCACCAGCTCCACCGTATCGAGTGAGTCTGCGCCCAGATCGTTGACAAAGGACGATTCGCTTTTGACATCGGCTTCGTTAACGCCCAGTTGTTCGGCCACGATTTTCTTGACGCGCGGTTCTATATTTTCCATCTGTTTCCCCTTCCCAAGAATGACTACAAATTCAAAGTGCGCATTTTACCAAATTCAGCCAACGCCACCCAACCGCAGTATTACCGTCATTCCATGTACATGCCGCCGTTTACATGGATGGTCGCACCTGTGATATAGGCCGCCGCCGGCGACGCCAGAAATGCAACCGTCGCCGCAATGTCCTCAACCCGGCCGAGTCGCGCCAACGGTATTTGCTGGACCAGGGCGCCGCGTTGCTCTTCGCTCAATTCTTTCGTCATGTCGGTTTCAATAAAACCGGGCGCTACGCAATTGACCGTGATATTGCGGCTGCCGATCTCGCGTGCGAGCGATTTGCTGAACCCCATCATACCGGCCTTGGCTGCCGCATAGTTGCTCTGTCCGGCGTTGCCCATGGACCCGACGACCGAGGTGATATTGATAATGCGCCCGCTTCGCGCCTTCATCATGCCGCGCATCACCAGTTTGGAGAGGCGAAAAACCGATTTCAGATTGGTCGAGAGAATATCATCCCACTCCTCTTCCTTCATGCGCAGCAACAGATTATCGCGCGTAATTCCCGCATTATTGACGAGCACTGAAATGTCGCCGAATTGTTTCTGAATTGCACCGCTAACCGCTTCGCATTGCGCAGCATCGTTGACGTTCAGGGCGAACCCCGCGCCTTTTGCGCCCGCCGCCGCCAGATAAGCGCCGATCGCCTGCGCGCCGGCGTCCGAAGTCGCCGTACCGGCAACGGTGGCGCCCAGACGTCCGAGTTCCAGCGCAATAGCACGCCCGATGCCGCGTGACGCTCCGGTAACCAGTGCGATTTGTCCGTCCAGCATCATGCCGCCTTCAGTGCCTGCAGCGATTGCTCAAGAGACGCCGCATCCGCAATCGCCAAACCCTGCAGCGTGCCGTCGATGCGTTTCGTCATGCCGGCGAGCACTTTGCCCGGACCGCATTCGGCAATGTGGGTGATACCGTTTGCCGCCATTGCCTTGACCACTTCAACCCAGCGCACCGGATTGCAGGCCTGACGCGCCAGTGCATCCTTGATTTTCGCCGGATCGTTGATGGTCGCGACATCGACATTGTTGATGACCGGTATTTGCGGTGCCTGAAATGTCACGGATGCCAGATATTGCTGCAGACGTTCGGCCGCCGGCTTCAGCAGCGATGAATGAAATGGCGCACTGACCGGCAGCAACACCGCGCGTTTGGCGCCCTTGCTTTTTACCAGCGCAGCGGCGCGCTCGACTGCATTTTTGTGCCCGGCAATCACCACCTGGCTCGGTGCGTTGAAATTGACCGCCTCAACAACCTCGCCTTGCGACGCTTCGCTGCAAGCGGCACGCACGCTGTCGTCGTCGAGCCCGAGCACCGCCGCCATCGCGCCGGTACCGATCGGCACCGCCTCCTGCATGGCCTGCGCGCGAAATCGCACCAGCGGCAATGCATCCTTGAATGCAAGCACTCCCGCGGCGACCAGCGCGGTGTATTCGCCAAGGCTGTGTCCAGCCACCATCGCCGGCGCTGAGCCACCTGCAGCGCACCATGCGCGATAGACCGCGTAACCGGCGGTCAGCATCAAAGGCTGCGTATTTACCGTGGCATTGATATCTTCCGCCGGACCTTCGGCGGCGAGTTTCCACAAGTCCTGCTTGAGAACGTCCGACGCCTCTGCAAACGTATCGCGAACCGCGGGTACATCGGCAAAACTTTGCATCATGCCGACTGCTTGCGAACCCTGCCCCGGAAATACCAATGCGAGTTTCATGTTCACATTTCCACCAGCACGGCGCCCCAGGTGAAACCGCCGCCCACGCCTTCGAGCAGAATTTTTTGCCCGGCCTTGATACGACCGTCGCGTATGGCGACATCGAGGGCCAGCGGCACCGACGCCGCCGATGTATTCGCATGGCGGTCAACCGTAATCACCACGCGCGCAGGATCGATGCCCAGTTTTTTTGCCGTCGATTCGAGAATACGCACGTTAGCCTGATGCGGAATCAGCCAATCGACATCGGCGGGCTGCATGTTGCAGAGCGCCAGCGTTTCGCGCGCGACTTCGTCGAGTACGCGTACCGCAAATTTGAATACTGCGCCGCCATCCATGCGCAGGAAAGGGTCACCCGTTACCTTGCCGCCGCAGATCTGTCCCGGCGTCGAAAGAATACCGGCGTGCGAACCGTCGGCGTGCAACACGCTGGCATGTATGCCGGGTTTATCCGACGCCGCAAGCACGACTGCCCCCGCGCCGTCGCCGAACAACACACAGGTGCCGCGATCGTTCCAGTCGAGAATGCGCGAAAACACTTCGGCGCCGATAACCAACGCATGCCCGCAACTGCCGCTACGGATAAATTTGTCGGCAATATCGAGCGCATAAATAAAACCGGAACAAACCGCCTGCACGTCGAATGCCGGACAACGCTTGATCCCCAGCTTCGCCTGCAGCAAACAGGCGGTGCTGGGAAAAATAAAATCCGGCGTCGAAGTGGCGACGACGATAAGGCCAATCTGGTCCGGCGTGATACCGGCGGCGGCAATCGCACGCTGCGCGGCTTCAAATGCGAGACTGCTTGAAGTCTGCTCCGGTGCCGCGATATGCCGCTGGCAGATACCGGTGCGGGTGCGTATCCATTCGTCGGAAGTTTCGACACGGGTAGCAAGTTCGGCGTTGGTAACAATGTTCGACGGCAAATAGCTGCCGGTGCCGGCAATGCGCGAATAAGTCAAACAATCCCCTCCTGGATCGCCGACATGCGTTCGGTAATGTGATTGAGCACGCCGCTGCGCGCCTCATCAACCGAACGTCCGATGGCGATACGGAATGCCAATCGATCGGCTGAACCATGGCTTTTTACCACGATCCCGCGCAACCCCAGCAATGTCGCACCATTGTAATGGCGCGGGTCGATACGATTTTTGAATGCATTGATCACCGGCTTGGCGATCAAACCGGCAACGCGCGTAAACGCATTGCGGTGGAATTCCTCGCGCAAATAAAAACCCAGCATGCGGATGATGCCTTCGCTGGCCTTCAGCGCGACATTGCCGACAAAACCGTCGCAGACGACAACGTCGGTAGTGCCTTTGTAAATATCGTCGCCTTCGACATTGCCGTAAAAATTAAGCCCGCTGGCGCGCAATAGTTCGGCCGCGCGTTTGACGACCTCATTGCCCTTGATATCTTCTTCGCCGATGTTCAACAGGCCAACGCTGGGCGAGGCTTTGCCTTCAATCGAGCTGACGAGTACCGAGCCCATGATGCCGAACTGCAGCAGATGTTCCGCCGTGCAGTCGACGTTGGCGCCCAGATCGAGCATATGCGTATGCCCGCTGCGGGTCGGCAGGATCGAGCAGATCGCCGGCCGCTCGATATCCGGCAAGGTCTTCAAAACGAAACGCGAAATCGCCATCAGCGCGCCGGTGTTGCCGGCACTGATGCAGGCGTGCGCCGTGCCTTCCTTGACCAGATTGATGGCAACGCGCATCGACGAATCTTTTTTACTGCGCAAGGCGACAGCAGGCGATTCATCCATCGCGACAATTTCGCCGGCATGACGGACTGCAAGCCGCGGCATGTTTTCTGCCGACAGGCTGCGCAATTGTTCGTTGATCGCATCCTGCAGACCGACCAGGATCACGTCGACATCATCTGCGGCGCGCAGATAATCAACAGCAGCGGGCACTGTCACGCGAGGACCGTGGTCGCCGCCCATGCAATCAATCGCAACCGTTACCGCCACGCTGTCCTCCCCGCCTTCAGCATGGTCGGGTACCCGTTAAACAGGATTTACTCGTCTTTGGTCTTGACGACTTTTTTGCCGCGATAGAAGCCGGTGGGGCTGATGTGGTGACGCAAATGCACCTCACCCGTGGTCGGCTCGGTGGCCAGCGACGGTGCGGTCAGAAAATCATGTGAACGGTGCATGCCGCGTTTCGACGGCGACTTCTTGTTTTGCTGGACTGCCATGAGAAAACTCCCTCGATATCAAATCAATTAAGCTGCTTTTGCTTCAAACCGGCCAATACTGCAAACGGCGATGCCGCGCGATCCTGCCCGGTTTCCAGCACATCCTTGCACTCGCCATCTGCATGGCGGGGTGCAATCGGTTGTGCCAGCAATACTTCGTCCTCTACCAGCGACCAAACATCCATTTCGGGATCCGCCGCAACCGCGTCAAGATCCTCTATATCCACCTCTGCAGTGCCGGCCTTCCCGTCCAGCAGCAACAGGCCCGACTCCAGCGCAACCGGAAAAGGCAAGCTGCCGAGGCAGCGCTGACACTTGAGATTGATCGTGCCTGCCACCTGCAACCGCAACCGCAACCTTTGCCGTCCGTCTGTTTGCCCGACCAGCGCATAGCGCAAATTTCCGCTCCGATCGTACAGGCTATCCGCCAGCCGTTCGAGTTCGGCGACCTGCACCTCGCCGCGTAATTCGGTACCGCCGCGCGCGAAGTCCAGACTATCGATGACAGCCCGTGCAGACATAAGCGCGGCATGATAGTATTTTTGCGCTGCCCTGTCAAAAGAAAATTACGGAAAACCCATATCGCGCAGGGACTTAGATTCACTCCCCGGCGCCTCACTTAAGTATGCCTGCAGCCCTCCACCCAAGCCTGGTTCTTGCCTCGTCGTCGCCCTATAGACGCGAGCTCTTGGCACGCTTGCGACTTGATTTCAAAACCCATTCGCCGGATATCGACGAAAGCCCGCTGAGCGGCGAAACAGCCCCCGAACTGGCCCTGCGACTGGCCATGGCCAAGGCTGACGCGGTCGCTTCCAGCTATCCGGAAAGCCTGATCATCGGCAGCGATCAGGTTGCGACGAATGGCACATCGTTGATCAACAAGCCGGGAACTCACGCCGCTGCTGCGGCTCAATTGCGCGAAATGAGCGGCCGCACCATCACTTTTCATACCGCGTTATGCCTGTTGAACGCCAAAACCGGCCGCCGCCAAAGCAACGTCTCGCCGGTCGCTGTCACCATGCGTGAACTTGATGATGCCCGGATCGAACGTTATCTCGCCGCCGAACCGGCGTATGACTGTGCCGGCAGCGCGCGGATTGAAGCCTTTGGTATTACATTGGTCGCAAAAATCAGCGGTGATGACCCGAATGCTCTGATCGGCCTGCCCCTGATCGAACTGTGCAGCATGTTGCGCAACGAAGGCGTGGAACTGCCGTGAGCGCGCCCGGCCTATTGCATATTGTTCCCGTCACTCTTGGCGGCGATGATGTTGCCGCGGTTCTGCCACAAAGCACCCGCGACATTCTCGCCGGACTCGATTATTTCATTGTTGAAAACGAAAAATCAGCGCGCCATTTTTTGAAACTGCTGCCGCATCCGCGCGCAATACGCGAATTGAAACTGGAATTGTTCGACAAGGACAGCACGGTGGAGCGCGCCAGCGCATTGTTGCAGCCGCTGCTATCCGGGCGCCATGCCGCCGTACTGTCGGAGGCCGGCTGCCCTGCCGTCGCCGATCCCGGCGCAAGACTGGTCGAAGCCGCGCATCGCGCCAACATTCGCGTGATGCCGCACGTCGGACCGTCCGCCCTGCTGCTGGCGCTGATGGCGTCCGGCTTCAACGGCCAGCGCTTCACCTTTCACGGCTACCTGCCGGTGGCGCAGTCGGATTGCAAAGCTGAAATTCTCAAACTCGAACGCGAATCGCGCGAGCGCGACATGACGCAGTTGTTTATCGAAACACCGTATCGTAACGATGCCTTGCTGAAAACGCTGCTTGAATGCTGCGACGGCAACACGCGGCTATGTGTTGCGAGCAATCTGACGCTGGCAGATGAATCAGCATTCAGTGCACCGGTACGGGAATGGCGTCAGCGCGAGACGGTCATCGGCCGGCGGCCGGCCGTCTTTCTCTTGTACGCGCGCTGACGCCGGCGGCTCAGCGCAGTTGCGCGCCGCCCACTGCGGCTTTCAACAGCGCTTCCGCCATGGTTGCACCGAACTTGCGCGCCACGCGCTCGGCAAGATTCTGCCGTGGCGTGAAATCGACAACGTCTTCCGCCTTGATGACGTCGCGCGCCACCGAGTCGACGCTGCCGATCGCATCGGCAAGCCCGAGTTCGATACTTTTTTCACCGGTCCAGATCAGGCCGCTGAATATTTCGGGGTTGTCCTTCAGCCGTTTGCCGCGCCCGTTGCGCACCACACTGATGAACTGCTGATGCACCTCGGCCAGCATTTTTTCCGCGTACTCGCGATGCGTCGGGGTCAGCGGCGCAAACGGATCAAGAAAACGTTTGTTCTCGCCCGCGGTAATGGCGCGCCGTTCGATACCGAGTTTTTCCATGATGCCGGTAAAGCCGAACCCGTCGATCACCACGCCGATCGAACCGACGATGCTCGCCTTGTCGACATAAATCTGGTCGGCCGCAGCCGCCACGTAATAACCGCCGGAGGCGCAGATATCCTCGACCACCACATATAGCGGTGTGTTCGGATGCTGCGCGCGCAGACGCTTGATTTCGTCGTTGATATAACCGGCCTGCACCGGACTGCCGCCCGGACTGTTGATGCGCAGTATGACGCCCTTGGTGTTGCTGTCGCGAAACGCTGCCTGCAATCCGGCAGTCACGTTGTCGGCGCTTGCCGCACCGTCGGCGCTGATGACGCCGCGCAATTCGACCAGCGCGGTGTGATTGCCGCTGGTGGTATGTTCACCTTGGCGTATCCAACCGACACCAACGAACAGCACCACAAACAAATACAGCAGCAGCAGCATTTTGAATGCGGTACCCCAGCGCCGCGCCGAGCGTTGTTCGGCGATCGCCGCCAACGCCACCTTTTCGAGCACACCACGTTCCCAGTTCGCCGCCTGAGGTTCCTGCCCTGCTTCAGCCATGATTGTTTTCGCTTTGAGTTAGATAAACCTTGCCGTCTTCTTCGGCAACGCTGAGCGCCGTCAGGCGCTGCCTCTTGCACGGGCCCATGACGCAATACCCAGTGTCAGGTTCGTAGGTCGCACCATGCGTGGTACACATCAAGTATAACCCTGAACTCTCGAAGAATTCACCCTCAACCCAGTCGAGTTCGACCGGGATGTGCGCGCACTGGTTCAAATAACCGTACGCGCTTCCGTTGTAACGAACAACAAATGCCGGAACCGGTTTTCCGCCGCGCAACACACTGAAACGGACGCCCTTGCCGCCCTCTATCAGTGCGCTGCTGACGCAAATCACGCGTGCCGGATCAACCATGTCCATAACGCCTGCGGTTCATCGAAACAATCAAGCGGCTGCAATGCCAGCAATTGTTCGCGCGGATGCGCGCCGAACGCCGCGGCAAGGCCTGCAACACCGGCGTTCTGCGCCATTTGCAGGTCATGCGTGGTGTCGCCTATCATCAGTGTCCTGGTCTTTTCTACACCGAGTTCCGATTGCAAATCGAACAGCATTTCGGGCGCCGGTTTGTTCGCCGCCTCTTCACCGCAGCGCGTGGCGTGAAACAACGAGGCGAGACCGGTGCGTTCAAGCACACGATCGAGCCCCCGACGGCTTTTCCCTGTAGCCACCGCCAGCATATGTCCTGCGGCATGTAATGCCCGCAGCGTTTCCTCAACGCCGGTAAACAACGGCGCCGACTCCTCGCGCGATCTGAAGTGGTGGCCATAGCGTTCGACCACTTGTGGATAAATCGCCGGCGGCACGCCGGGCAAAACATAGCGCAAGGCATCGTGCAAACCAAGCCCGATGATATGGCGGGCGCGCTCTTCCGCCGGCACCGGCAGGCCGATATCGCTGCAGGCCGCCTGCAGCGAGGCGGCGATGACTGCCGTCGAATCCATCAACGTGCCGTCCCAATCGAACACCAGCAGATCAAAGCGGCGTGCCATGTTCCGCATTCAGTAATTTGAGGTATTTCTGCAATTCAGCCGGCAGCGGCGCTTCTATCGTCATGGTTAATTCTTCGATGGGGTGCAAAAAAGTAATGCTCGATGCATGCAGGAACATGCGCTTGAGGCCGCTGCGCGCGAGTTCCTTGTTGCGCGGGAAATCGCCGTACTTGTCGTCGCCGGCAATCGGATAACCGACATGCGTGAGATGAACGCGGATCTGGTGGGTGCGGCCGGTTTTCAGTTCCGCGCGCAACAGGCTGAAATCGGTCCACGCCTGCTGCAACTCGAAGATCGTGTGCGAGGCCTGCCCCTCGGCATCGACGGCAACGCGCCGCTCGCCGGATTCGAGCACGTATTTGCGCAAATTGACCTTCACGCTTTGCCGCGCGTTGTGCCATTTGCCGAGCACCAGTGCGAGATAGTGTTTGCGCACCTGCCCCTCGCGCAGGGCTTCGTGCAAGGCCACCAGCGCGCTGCGTTTTTTCGCCAGCAGCAATACGCCGGAAGTATCGCGGTCGAGCCGGTGCACGAGTTCCAGAAAACGCAGCTGCGGACGCTGCGCGCGCAATTGTTCGATCACGCCGAAACTGACGCCGCTGCCGCCGTGAACCGCCATTCCAGACGGCTTGTTCAGGGCGATGATGGCCTCGTCTTCAAACAAAATGGCCTGCTCGAGCTTCGGATCGGGCGGCGGCTCGCGGTGGGTGCGTTCGGCCAGCCTGAGCGGGGGCAAGCGCAGCTCATCGCCGGCCTGCAGGCGGTATTCAGGCTTGGCCCGTCCCTTGTTGACCCTGACCTCGCCGCTGCGCAAAACCCGGTAGACGTGGCTCTTCGGCACCCCTTTAAGTATCTTCAACAGGTAGTTATCGATGCGCTGGCCGGCGTCTTCCTCCCCAACTTGATGTCGGGAAACGACATTTTTGCCTAAATCCTTCATTTTGCTTATACTAAAAGCCGGTTGACAGCATGTTGGACGGTTGAATACAAGCCGTCCCGAGCTGGAAATGGCGCGCAAATATAAGATAAATGCGACGCTCGGCAAGCTGGCTCAGCGCCAGGCAACTGTCCACCGAAGGCAATCTATAAAACGTCAGATGATTACTCCGACGATGCTGGAAAGCGGTTGCCGCAGCACAATGGTTAACATTGCTCACCACAATAAGTAGCGATGGTAGTTGAATTGCGCGCTCACGATACACGATAGTTTTATTGCTGCAGCGGTTCCGGTTCCGGCGACAATCGCCCGCACTGACCAAATAAGCGCTGCCGCATGACGAATTCTAACGGCAAACTGATAAAGCCATTTATTACAGGTCATCTCGCCTCATTTAACGATCTCGTAACCGAATGATGCCGCGCCTGCGCGTCTCATTCGCGCTGGCAGTTTACCCATCCCGTGTCTGAGCGCGGGAGAAGAAAAAATGAAACGCATGTTGTTTAATGCCACGCAAGCAGAAGAGCTGCGCGTCGGCATCGTCGATGGTCAGAAACTCCTCGATCTCGATATCGAATCCGCCAACAAAGAGCAGCGCAAAAGCAATATCTACAAGGGCGTCATCAACAGTATCGCGCCCAGCCTCGAAGCCTGCTTTGTCGATTACGGCGCCGAGCGCAGCGGCTTTCTTCCATTCAAGGAAGTGACCCGCGCCTATTTCAAGGCCGGCGTTGACGTCAACAAGGCGCGCATTCAGGACGCCCTGAAAGAAGGCCAGGAAGTTCTGGTGCAGGTGGACAAAGACGAGCGCGGCAACAAGGGTGCCGCCCTTACGACCTTTATCAGTCTCGCCGGCCGTTACATCGTGCTGATGCCGAACAATCCACGCGGCGGCGGCGTTTCACGCCGTGTCGAAGGCGAA
>JANYDY010000082.1 GCA_025363435.1 Betaproteobacteria bacterium | reverse complement strand
CCGCCGTTTCTGTTTTTACGCGCCGGAAAGTCGCGGCGTGCTTAGCGCATGACCAGGGTGTTCATCCGCTTCGGCACCTGCCCGACCGGAATCTTCGCCACTACTTTCATCGTCTTCATGTCGATCGCCGAGACCTGATTGAAAGTCGAGTTACCGACATAAACCAGCTTGCTGTCGTGCGTGAACGTCAGCCAGTCCGGTATCGAGCCCACTCTGATGTCGGTGCCCGCGACCTTGTCATCGGGCAACGACGCATGGCCGATCAGCTTGAGATCGGGCAGCGAGTAGGCAAACACCGCGTTGGCGATATGACTGTTGACCCACAGCGATTTACCGTCGGGCGCAACGCCTATGCCATGTGACGGCACGCCGGCGCCGGCACGGCCTTCGATCGTGCCATAGCCCTTGGGCGTATCAGGCAGCATGATGCGCGCCACTTCCTTCTTCTGTGCGAAGTCAACGACCACGAAACCATGCAGATTCGACAATTGCGCAAATATGCGCTTGGTCGAACCGTCGGGCGCGGTTTCAAATGCCATCGGCCGCACACCGCCGTCGAAAGTGAGTTCCCACGCGGTTTTTTCTTCCTTCAGATCGACCACGCTCATGAACTTGGCGCGCGTCGATCCCGACACCGCGTACCTGCCGTCGGGCGTAATGTAGGTGTTGTGCAAACGCCCGGTCTGGATCACGCTCACCGTTACCTTTTGCGCGACGGTATCAACGATGTCCAGCGTGCCGGGCTCGGTGATTGCAACAACCACGCGTTTGCCATCGCTGCTGACCGCAATATTGTTGGGCCGTCCGCTCAGCGGAATTTTCTTCGTTATCTTGCCGGACTTCTGATTGACCACATCGAGCGTGGAATCCGCTTCATTGCTGATGTAGACAATCTTGCCGTCGGGCGAGAAGCCGACGCCGTGCGACGCTTCTATGCCCTTGATCACCTGCACAACCTTGTTGGTCGCCGGATCGATCACATGCACGTTGTCGCCCGCGCTGTTGGTCACGTAAATCAGCGAATTCACCGCCGACGCGAACGGCGAACCCAGCGCCAGCAGCAACCCTGCTCCGCCGATCAAAAATTTGAATTGATATGCATTCATGTTGAACCTCCCCCGAAGTTGACGCGTTCAGTCTAGGCTTCTCCCACGTCCGGCGCAATGCGTGCGTGACGCGCGGCGATGCTGCCATGCAGCACGCGGGTTCGATAGAATAGCGCCCATTCCACTGATCGTTACCCGGATACCCTTTCCCTTGCGTCTCACCGAAGTCAAACTGCCGCTCGATCACACCGGGCCCGAGCTGCGCGCCGCCATCCTCAAGCGCTTGGCGGTTGCCGATGGCGACCTGCTTGCCTATGTCATATTCCGCCGCGGCGTCGACGCGCGCCGCCGCGCCGCACCATCGCTGATCTATACGATAGATGTCACAGTCGCCGACGAAGCGGCGTTGCTGCAGCGTCTGCAGGGTGATCGACATATCGGGCCGACGCCGGACACCGCCTACAAGTTCGTCGCGCGGGCGTCACCCGCCTGCACCGAACGACCCGTGGTCATTGGCAGCGGCCCCTGCGGCTTATTCGCCGGCCTGCTCCTCGCACAGATGGGTTTCAATCCGATCATTCTTGAACGCGGCAAGGCGGTACGCGAACGCACGCAGGATACGTGGGGCCTGTGGCGCAAAAAAATGCTGAACCCGGAATCGAATGTGCAGTTCGGCGAAGGGGGTGCGGGCACTTTCTCGGACGGCAAGCTCTACAGCCAGATCAAGGATCCGCGTTTCCTGTCGCGCAAAGTGCTCAGCGAATTCGTCAAGGCCGGCGCACCTGAAGAAATCATGTATGTGAGCAAGCCGCATATCGGCACCTTCCGTCTCGTCGGCATGGTCGAGAACATGCGCGCAACGATTACTGCACTTGGCGGCGAGATCCGTTTCGGTAGCCGCGTCAGTGAAGTCGAAATCAGCGGCAACGATAAAACACGCGCCGTTAGCGCCGTAGTCCTTGCCGGTGGTGAACGCATCACGGCGAAACATGTCGTGCTCGCAATCGGCCACAGCGCGCGTGACACTTTTCAAATGCTGAATGACAAAGACGTTTTCCTTGAAGCGAAACCTTTTTCGATTGGTTTTCGCATTGAACACCCGCAATCGCTGATCGACCGCGCGCGCTGGGGCAAGGTTGCCGGCCATCCGCTGCTGGGTGCCGCCGATTACAAACTCGTGCATCATTGCAAAAACGGCCGCTCGGTTTACAGCTTCTGCATGTGCCCGGGCGGCACCGTCGTCGCCGCCGCGTCCGAACCCGAACGCGTGGTCACCAACGGCATGAGCCAGTATTCGCGCAATGAACGCAATGCGAATGCCGGCATCGTCGTCGGCATCACGCCTGAAGATTATCCAGGCGGACCATTGGCCGGCATCGAGTTTCAGCGCCAGTGGGAATCGCGCGCTTTCGAAGCCGGCGGCCGCGATTACAGCGCGCCGGTGCAGCGCGTTGCGGATTTTCTCGCCGACCGGCCGAGCACGGCGCTGGGCAGCGTAATTCCGTCCTATACCCCGGGTGTGACGCCGACGAATTTGCGTGACTGCCTGCCTGAATACGCAATCGCCGCCATACGCGAAGCGATTCCCGCCTTCGCCAAACAGATACCCGGTTTTGCGCTCGACGACGCGGTGCTCACCGCCGTCGAAACACGCACGTCGTCGCCGCTGCGCATACGCCGCGGCGACGATTTTCAAAGCATCAACACGCGCGGCCTTTATCCGGCCGGCGAAGGTGCCGGCTACGCCGGCGGTATCATGTCGGCCGCGGTCGATGGCATCGAAGTCGCCGAAGCACTCGCACTCGATATGCTTAAATCGAACTCATTGGGCATTCCCTCACCCCAACCCTCTCCCGAAGGGAGAGGGTGAGAACAGCGCTGATTCGCTGATGCGAATCAGCGAAGAGCAAAAACATCATGACCGACGAATCCGAAAAAATCCGCATTTCAAAACTGATGTCGCAACAGGGCATCTGCTCGCGCCGAGAAGCCGACTCCTACATCGAGCGCGGCTGGGTGCTGCTCGACGGCGTGCCGGTGACAGAACTCGGCTCGCGCGCCTTCCCCAATCAGAAAATCACGCTGACCAGAAACGCACAATCGAAACAGGATGCCAGCGTGACGATACTGCTGCACAAGCCGATCGGTTTGGTTTCAGGCCAAGCCGAAAAAGGTTACCGCCCGGCTTCGGTATTGTTCACTGCCGAAGCGCATTACAACGGCGACCAATCGCCGATTGTGTATCACCCCATGCAGCACAAAGGCCTCGCCCCTGCAGGCCGTCTCGATATTGATTCGACCGGCTTGCTTATCCTCACGCAAGACGGCCGCATCGCCAAACAACTGATCGGCGAAAACTCACCGATCGAAAAAGAGTATCTGGTGCGCGTTGAAGGCCAGTTGTCTGCAGGAGATCTGGCCAAACTGAATTTCGGTTTGAGTCTCGACGGTCAGGCATTAAAACGCGCGCAAGTCAGTTGGCTCAACAAGGAACAACTGCGCTTCATCCTGCGCGAAGGCAAGAAGCGCCAAATCCGCCGCATGTGCGAACTAGTCGGCTTGCGCGTCACGGGTCTCAAGCGCGTACGCATCGGCAAAGTCGTGCTTGGCAATCTGCCTGAGTCGCAATGGCGCTATCTGGGCGCAAACGAATCGTTCTAATCATCGGCAACAAGCAACTAGGAGAACCGCATGTCCGGCATCACCTGGATAGATACCTTCCCCGGCAATCAACTCTGGTCCAACGCGCTGCTCGTCACCAAAGGCATGGCGCCCTATGGCGCGGTGGCGATGGGTGAAATCGATACCGTCTGCGAACGCCTGCGCCCCAAACAATCCGATCCGAATGCCTGGCGCGACGAATGGAGCGCGATGGCCGCGCACCTCGAAAAAACCGGCGATGCTGCCGAGGCCGCAGGCAATCAGCTCACCGCCGGCAGTTACTATCTGCGCGCCGGCTTCTATTACTTCACGGCTGAACGCTTCATCTATCCGGGACCTGAAAAACGCGCGATGGGCCGGAAAGCCATCGAGATGAAAACAGCCGGCCTGACGCGGCGCTATCCGAACCTCGAGCGCGTCGAAGTACCGTTCGGCAATGCCACGCTGCCCGCGCTGTTCATGAAAGCGGAAGGCGCCAAAGGGCCTGTGTCCACCGTCGTCGTCTTCGACGGCATGGACAACTGCAAGGAAATGAGCGTGCTGTTTAATGGTCTCGAGTTCGCCAAGCACGGCTTCAATACGCTCGCCATCGACGGCCCCGGCCAGGGCGAATCGCTGCGCCTGCGCGAACTGTATGCGCGCCACGACTACGAAGTCGCCGGCACTGCGGCCTACGACTACGTTTCCAAACGCGCCGATGTCGATCCGAAAAGAGTCGTCGTCATGGGTTACAGCTTCGGCGGCTACTACTCGTCACGCGTCGCTGCCTTCGAAAAACGCTACGCCGCCGGCGTCGCCTTCGCCGCACTGCACTGGGACCTGCATGCGTGGCAAAAAGAGGTCAAACGCAAGCAGGACGAGAACCCGAACGCCGTCGCGCAATCGACGTTCCACTTTCAATGGATCATGGGCTGTCTCGGCGACCCCGACGCCGCGATCGAAAAAGCGCGCAAGTTTTCGCTGGTTGATATCGCACCGCAGATCAGCTGTCCTTTTCTCATACTGCACGGTCAGGACGACCGCGTGGTGCCGTTGCCGTCAGCGCATAAGCTCTATGCCGCGGTCGGCTCGAAGAACAAGCAGCTGAAGATATTCACCACCGAAGAAGGCGGCGCACAGCATGCGCAGGTCGACAACCGTCCGCTGGGGGTTGAATACATCGCCGACTGGATTACGGCGACGCTGAAGTAACATCGGGGAGCATTGCCCCCGTTCCGTTCGTGGTGAGCTTGTCGAACCATGAACGGGGCGAAAAACACCGTGCTAAATAAACCGTTCACCCTTCGACAAGCTCAGGGCGAACGGAACCTGTTCAGACCTTCCCTAAGCAGCGTTGGCCGCCGCACGCTTGCCTCCAAGCTTGGATTCGAGTTCATCGAGCGTGAGCACCCAGCCGAGACGGCGCTGAATATTCGAAAGCGCAAACTCGTGCAAATCGTTGCCATAGGCCGAGGCCACGCATTCGGAGACGATGACCATGCGAAAACCGCGGCTATAGCCGCCGAAAGTCGTCGACAACACGCAGGTATTGGTATTGCAGCCGGCGACGAGCAACGTCGTTCTGTTCATCGCGCGCAAAAGCGTTTCGAGCGGCGTGCCGTGAAAGCTGTCGAATGTGCGCTTGCTGTCGACCAGCAGGTCGGATGGCTGCACGTCGAGGTTCGGCATTAACAGGCCTTCGACTGACCCCGGCGCCTTGTGCCGCACGAAATCGCTTTTCCTGTGCGGCGTAAAAGATTCCTTCAACTCAAGCATCGCGCGCTCGAACGGGTGACTGGCCTGCAGCGGCGCTTCATATACAGTAGAGGCATGCACAACCGCGATTCCGGCGCCGCGTGCGAGCGCGAGCAGGCGGTTGGTGCCGGCCATGACGCGGCTGCATTCCGGCTCGGGCACCGGCAGCGAGGCGATCGCCGGTTCGAGATTGCCGCGCTGGCAGTCTATGGTCAGCACCGCGCAATCTGCGGGATCAAGTTTGAGCGCACTTTTCATGCGCTCTATCATGTTCGAGCGGTCGATTAAGTTAGTCATCGTTCTTCCTCAGATTCAGATATCTTTCTTAATCAACCGTAACGCCCGAGGTCTTGATGACCTTGCGCCATTTATCGACTTCAGTGCGCATGAAAGGTGCAAACTGCTCAGGACTGCTGCCGACCGGGTCGGCACCGACACTACCCATTTTTTCACGCACTTCCTTGTCAGCCATCACCATCTTCAAGGTGTCATAGAGTTTCTTGATGTGCTCGGGCGGCACGCCGGCCGGCGCCACAACCGCATGCCACGATGATGCGATCAGCTCCGGCATGCCGGCTTCAGCGCTGGTCGGCACCTCGGGCAGCAACGTCGAACGCGACGGCGCGGCAATCGTAATGGCGCGCAGCTTGCCTTCCTTTACAAACGACAGGAAGGTCGGCGGGTAAAACACCATCTGGATCTTGCCGGCCACCATGTCGGGCAACGCCAGCCCGACGCCTTTGTACGGTATGTGCACGATGTCGATCTTGGCGATGCTCTTGAAGAGTTCGCCGGCGAGATGCACGCCGCTGCCAATGCCAGTCGAGGCGTAATTGAGCTTGCCCGGGTTATCTTTTGCGTAAGCGACGACCTCTTTCAGTGTGGTTACCGATAACGCGGCCGTGCTGGTGAACAGATAAAACGGCACATTGGCGACCTGCGATACCGGCGCAAAGCTTTTCAGCGCGTCGTACGGCGGTTTCGACTGCAGGTTCGGTGCGATGACGATGGCGCCGACATTGCCAACCAGCAGGTTGTAACCATCGGGCGTTGCCTGCGCGGCGATCCCCGCACCGATCACGCCACCGCCGCCGGAACGGTTGTCTACGATCATCTGCTGCCCGAGCAGCGGCGCCCAGCGTAACGCCAGCAGGCGCGCAATGACGTCCACCGACTCGCCCGCGGGGTACGGCACGATGATGCGGATCGGGCGGTTTGGATAAGGCTGTTGTGCCAATGCAAACGGCAGCGCAGTCAACAGAGATGTGGCAAGACACAAAATTCGAATGATATTCATGATCGTCTTTCGCACGTAACTATTTTGATAAATCACCTGCACATAAACGGCAAGGCGTCCTCAGAGACGAGGCTCAGACAACGCTGTGGCGCAGGCGCCTCGCCTGCGCGAAGCACCATCCGTTGAACGCAGGCGAGGCG
>JANYDY010000028.1 GCA_025363435.1 Betaproteobacteria bacterium | reverse complement strand
TTTTTATCGACCACCAGCGGCAATGCCGCCAGCGCGCCGCGCGCGCGGAAATCGCGCACGGCGAACCGTGCATCGAATTCATTTTTGAACGGCCAGCAGAAGCCGACGACCATGTCTTGAGGCAGCGCAAAGCCGGCGCTGATGCCGGCATTGATCGCCGCACTCCAGCTCTGGTGCTGCGCCGGCTGCAATGCCACGCGCTCGCCGATCAGGCGTTCGCGTTGCTGCCGCCGCCACGCCGTGATCTCGGGCCAGGCTTCGTTCATCGTTAACGTCTCACACTGCGCAATTGGCCGGCGCGCGCCGGCGGTCTTATACTAGGGCATGCTCACAAAAAATTGGTTCCAACTCTACTCCGCATTGCGCCTGTTGTGCGCGGCTGCGTTGATTGCCGCAGCCGTACCTGCCGCCGCCGCGGATGCGCCGCAGGAAATTCTCGCGCCGGCGTGGTTCAAAGTCTCCTTCCTCGACTTTCGCGATGACGTGCGCGAGGCCGCGGCGGCAAAAAAGCATCTGATGATTTATGTCAGCCTCAACGGCTGCCCCTGGTGCAAACGCCTGGTCGAGGTGAATTTCCGCGACAAGGCCATTGTCGAGCGCATGCAAAAAAATTTCGACGCAGTCGAAATCAACATCGTCGGCAGCAGCGAAACGGTGTGGACCGACGGCGTGCACGCCACTGAAAAAGCGCTCGCCACACGGCTCAAAGTGCGCTACACCCCGACACTGCTTTTTCTCGACGAACGCGGCGCCACGGTGTTGCGGCTCAACGGCTATTACGAGCCCGAGCGTTTTCTGCTCGCCCTCGATTACGTCAGCAACCGCGAATACCGCAAACAACCAAATTTCCAGGCTTTTCTGAAATCACGCGGCGTCGCCAGCGAGGAACGCGGCAGCCGCGTCGAGACGCCCTAGTCGAGCGCGGCGAGTATGCGCCGCACCGGCGCCGGCAGCGCCGCGCCCAGCGCGTCGGCCAGCGATAGCCACATCACGCCGGGTGCAGCCGCCCGCGTATCGATTTTTTTGACGGCGATGCGCAGCGGCTCGATGTCCAGATGAAAATGCGTAAAACCGTGCGCGACTTCCGGCAGCGCTTTTTTTGCGGATGCAGTGACGCCGAAGCGCGTTGCGCACACTGCGTCGATACTGTCGCTCTCGGCAAGTTCTGGCAGGCTCCACAGCCCGCCCCAGATACCACTGCCGGGACGCTTTTCGAGCAGCACCTGCCCCGCATGCAGCATCACCAGCATGCGTGTGCGCCGCTGCGGCAAAACCTTGCGTGGGCGCGGCGACGGATACTGTGCAACCGCGTTCTGTTTCAGCGCCACGCACTGCGCAGTTAACGGACAAGCATCGCAACGCGGTTTGGTGCGCGTACACACTCCGGCGCCGAGATCCATCAGCCCCTGCGTATAAGCCTCGACGTTTTTGTGCGGCACCAGCGCGTCGGCGTAACCCCACAATTCATCCGCGACAGCAGCGTCGCCGGGATAACCGGCGACACCGAAACAGCGCGCGAACACGCGTTTCACGTTGCCATCGAGTATGGCGTGACGCGCACCGTGCGCAAACACGCAGATTGCCGCCGCCGTCGAGCGCCCGATACCGGGCAGCGCCAGTACCGCATCAAAGTCGTTTGGAAAAATTCCTGCGTGCTCGCTGGCAACCAGCCGCGCCGCGCGATGCAGATTGCGCGCGCGCGAATAATAGCCAAGCCCGCTCCACAGCGTCAGCACGTCGTCTTCATCCGCAGCCGCCAGCGTAGCGAGATCGGGGAAGCGTTTAAGAAAACGTTCGTAATACGGAATCACCGCCGCAACCTGGGTCTGTTGCAGCATGATTTCCGACAGCCAGATACGGTACGGGTCGCGCGTGTTCTGCCACGGCAAACCGTGGCGGCCGTGTTGTTTCTGCCAGCGTACCAGTGCCGCGGCGATTTCCGGCGGTGCAGTACGGCGGCGGGTTAGCGCGGACTTTCTCTGCACGTCAGCGACCGAACAGACCCTTCAGCCTGTCCTTGACCTGATCCTGCACTTTCGCTTTGATCTCTTCGGTTTTCTTTTCAACCACCGCTTTGGCGGCGCCGGCGGCAATGCCGGCGAAATCGATTTTGTATTGGGGCGCGGCGAACGAACCGGTCAAATGCACCGGCACCGTCACACCGCTCAAATCGGACAACTCCTTGCCGCCCTGCCCGCCCGCGGTGGCAACAACCGTCGCCTTGACCAGATAATCGAGCTTCTCGTTGCCGATATCGATGTCGCCTTCGCCGCCTAACCGCAGCAGCGGCGACTTGCCGGAAAGATCACTGTTGTGCGCAACGCCGTTCTTGATGGCGAAGGTCGCGGTCAATTCGGAAAAATCCGTCTTCTCGTTCTGGCTCGCCGCCTGCGTCTGTTCGCCTTTCAGCGCACCGAGCTTGGCCTTGGCATTGCGTATCGCGCCGGCAATGTTGATGCCCTTGATTGCGCCGTCGGCCAGTTTGATCGCAGCGCTGCCGGCGAGCGCCTTCTTGATCGCCGTCACCGTATTGCCGCTGCCGCTGACATCCAGCGATACATTGCCCTTGCCTTCCAGCGTATCGAAATTCGCCGCGTCCTTGAGTAACGGCCCGACATTGATGCCGGTCAGCGTCTGCTTCACAGTGATGACCGGTGTCGCCGCCGCCTGCACCGACAACGCGCCGGCCAGCGAGCCCTGATACAGATTCGCCGCAATCGGGCTCACATCGACACGTCCGTTGGCGGCTTTGACATCCACACGCACATTCGCCGCCTTGACGTTGGCGATCTTGAGCGCGCCGATCTTGACACTGCCATTGGCGTTCAAGGTTTTGAGTGCGGACAGATCGAGCGGCTGCTCCGCCGTCTGCGCCGTCGGTGCGGGCTTGGCTTCCTTGGCATCCTTCGCTGCGGGCGCAGACTTCGGCAGGTAACGGTCGGCGTCGAGCTGGTCGATGTTGATGTCGAAGTTGTACGACGGCGGCGTGAATTTCGCGAGGCCGGCCTTGCCGTTGATATTACTGTCATCGAATTTGGTTGCAAACGTCAGGCTCGCCACCTCCTTCACAAGATCAACTGCGGCAGCACCGGTGATTGTTGCGTCAATCGGGTT
>JANYDY010000016.1 GCA_025363435.1 Betaproteobacteria bacterium | reverse complement strand
TGCGGCACAGCTCCTTGATCGGCATCCCCGCATCGGCCTGTTTGAGAAAACCGATGATCTGTTCTTCGCTGTATCTGCTCTTCTTCATGTCCGTCATTCTCCATGATTTGACGGACTTCTCTACTTTAAATTGGTAGGGCTCGCAGGGATCAGGTCAGTGCTCCGGAAGGCGGGGTCAATCCGATGAATACTTTGCCCCGGCCAACGGGTGCGGTGTGTTCAGGGCCGTAGCCATAGTATTCGATTGCTCCGCCATCCGGAGTAAGGCCGACAAAGACGTGAGGAATGCCGTCGCTTCCACCGAGATCTACATAGACAAGGATGTTTGCGGTCATTGTGACTGTCTCAAAAGCGACTTTCTGAAAGCTTACTAACGCTATTGGTTTGGACGTCGCGTTGTTAGGCAAAAAGCATCGTTGACTTAATCGACCCTAATTCGAAAAGTTGTAGCCCAATGAAAACGACAGCCATGGCTTGCCGTTATATTGGTAGCCTGAATTGGCATTTGTGTGATCTGCGCCGATAACGACGCCGACCTGAAAGTTTTGCTTGATGATACCTATCAATCCTACGCCGTAGCTAATTGCGCTTAGGCTTTGTGAGGTGTTTTGTCCATTTACATTCTGCGGGACCGAGATGCTCGTGAGTCCAGCGTAACCGACTAATTCCAATGCGACGCCCAATGTTCCTTTTGACCACCTGTATCCAATATACGGACCGACTGAAGCGGAATTGCTCGTAAAATCTTTATTTCCTGAGAGTTGTTTTTTGAATGGAACGACAAGTGCGCCGTACGTCAAGCCGTACCGATTGGGTGCGTATTCCTTAATATCCTCGGTTGATACCCATACAAAGTCTGAATTCTTAAATAGTTTAGTATCAGCAGGGCATCCCGATTGAGAATAGTCGACTTTGGTTTCTATAACGATGAAATTTTGTCCACCAGTGGCCGGGCCCAATCCACGAAGCCCAATGTTTGCCGGCAAGCACGCCTCCTCGCCAGCGGCATTTTTCGCCTTCAAGAGCTTTACCGGGAAAGTTACTCTGTCACCTTGATAATTGTCTTGATCATTTACAGGTTGGGCGGCCGACACAATATTATTGGGAGAAAGCGCAGGCAATATCAGCATCGCCAAAAATGTCTTTAATGCGGTGTGGAAATCCAATTTCATTTTTTTCTCCTGTGTAGTTATTTGCGTAAATTAAAATTATGATTTCTAGTGCAACAACAGTCGTACTGTCCAAAAATCACTCGCCAGATTGTCATCCGTCAAATACGCATACGGCATCGTGAAGTAACCTCGCATGCCCCATTTAGCACCCCACGAATTCCTGACGATGAAGCGCTGCTGTTTGTCGTCGTAGCCGACTGCAATTACCGCGTGCCCGCCCAACTGCTTTTCGCTCGGTGAAGGCATCTGCACGACGCCGGTTTTCGCAACCTGCGGGCCTTCAAAGCTTTCATAAACCGAGAAGCCGAAGACGAAGGGGTAGCCTGAAGCGAGGCAGCCTTTCATCTGGTTGAGCGTTTGCACGACGCGCTGGTATTGCACGGCTTTGTATTGGATGGCGTCCTTGTAGCAGTGCGCCGGCGGCTTGTCGGCGTAGCGCGCGATGTCGTAGGGCCATTCGGTTTCAGGACAGTCGCCTTGTTGTGCGACGCTTTTGATGCCGTCGCGGATCTGCGCGCCGCTGTCGGAGGCGACCGTGCCTTCCATCGCGCGCTCGTTGTAGTAGATGAAGAGGCGCGAGGGGATGAAGTCGGGTTTGAGTTTTTGCTTCAGGCGCTCGCACTGGATGGCGCCGGCGTTAGCTTTGCCGGTGCAACTGCCGAACCGGCCTTGGTTGTAGACGGTCTTGGAGCATTGGGGCTCGAGATCGATTTTGGGTAGGCGCTTCTTCAGCGTGACGACGGGCTTGCCGTACAAATGATCGCGCTGCTCCGGAGTGTCCGGAGCCAAGTCGTAGCGCGTGACTTTTTTCTTCGTTGCCTGCGCCACGAATCTCCCTCCCAAGAGACTAGCCGTGCATTAACCCGTTTGCGTACACTCGCCGGACTGTCGCAGATGCGTGTTGTCGTGCCCATCCGTCAAAGGAACTATGTCACAGACATAGCTCATGCTGGCGTTTTATAGGAAGCGTTTCTGAAATGCAAATCTATCAATTTGATAGATTTTGATTTTGCATGGTGCGATGCGATATCCGAATGTCGATCATGACGTTGGCTTGAAATGTTGCGGTAAATATTGAGATGAGCCCGATTTTGGTGCGACTGCACCTGGATGGTGAATCGGTGTTGTGAGGGCAAAACCGGCAGCAACGAGAGTGCTTGTTGCCGTGTCGCAGATGCGATTCAAGGAAAGGGATGGGGAACCGCGACCGACGTCCTGCGGTTCCTCTCTGAGGGCAGAGAATCTAGCGAAGCCGCACAGTTCTCCACATTCCACCCGCATATGTTCTATGATCATTCCCGGCAAGCGATCCTTGGGAGGGGAGAGCGATGTGGCGAATCAAGGCGTACGGGGAGCGTAGCGTTTACGTCGGCATCGCGCTTGCGCTGTGTGCGCTGGCGTCGCCGGCGGCAGCGACCGGTTTCTTTCTCAACCAGCAAAGCGTGCAGGGTCTCGGACGGACAGACGCAGGCAACGCGGTCGCCGCCAACGACGCGAGTACCGTCTATTACAATCCCGCCGGCCTGCCGCTGCTGTGGCGCGACGGCGCAGCGCGTGAAACCGATACACTGTTCGCGTTCGGCACGCACGTGATCATTCCGCGCAGCGATCACATTAACACCGGCTCGACTGCCGCCACGTTTGCAACGGGCGGCGCGCCGGTGTCGTATGCCGGACCAAACGTCAGTAATCCGACGGATCCAACGCCGGTGCCGAATATTTTCATTGCGCGGCGTCTCGCCGGCGGTGACGGTGCCATCGGACTTGGCGTTACTTCTCCGTATGGCCTGTCGGCGAAGTTCGGCAATGATTGGTTCGGCCGCTACGATTCGATCGAAGTTTCGCTGCGTACCGTCAACATCGCGGCAGTCGGCGCATGGCAGGTCACGCCGCGGTTTTCGATCGGCGGCGGGCTCGACGTGCAGTACGCGCAGACCAAGCTGGTGCAGGCGATTCCGAATCCGCTGCTTGCGGGCGGCCCGACCGTGGCGACCGATGCGCGTGGCGAAAGCACCGGCAGCGCCTGGACGCCGGGCTTCAACGTCGGCGTGCTGTTCCAGCCCGACGAAGCGACGCGGCTTGGCTTGCACTACCGCTCCGGGATGCGTCACAAGATCACCGGCACCGCGGTGACCAGCGGCCTTCCCGCCGCGCTGGCGGCGGGCAATGGCGCGGTCGGCGCGCGTTCGCTGTTGAAGCTGCCGGCGGTGCTGAGCGCGGGCGCGTCGCGCCGCATTAGCAATGAATTGACGTTGTACGGCGGGATCGACTGGTTCGGTTGGTCGACGCTCAACGAGTTGCGGGTCAGTTTCGATAATGGCACCGCCGATGCCGTGCGGACCGCAAATTTCCGCAACGCCCTGGCGTATTCGATTGGCGCCGAGTACGCGCAATCACCGGCGCTGACGCTGCGCGGCGGCGTGCAATGGGATTACACGCCGACAGTCGACGGTTTCCGCGATACCACGGTGCCGGATTCGAACCGCCTGGTGCTTGCCGCCGGCGCAAGCTACCGGGTAAGCAGGCAGACGCATCTCGATTTTGCGGTCAACCACGTGATGTTCCGCGCGGCGGCCATTTCGATCACGCGAAACTTCTTCGGTGGCACCGCAGTCGCGAGCTCGACGACCGTGAACGACATCGTCACGCCGCGCATCGATACGATCTCGTTGCAATTGCGCTACGCGTTCTGACGACGCGGCGATGGCGAAACAGAAAATCGTGGTGCTGGGCGGCGGCTGCGCCGCGATGTCGGCGGTGTTCGCGCTGACTGACCGCGAAGACCTGCGTGACAAATACGACATCACCGTCTATCAGCCGGGCTGGCGGCTCGGCGGCAAGGGCGCGGCGGGGCGCAATGCGGCGGCCGGGCAGCGTATCGAAGAGCACGGTCTGCATGTGTGGAGCGGGTTTTACGAAAACGCGTTCTGGATCATGCGCAAGGTTTACGCCGAGTTGAAGCGCCCGGCGGTCGATCCGCTGTCCGACACCTTCACTGCCTTCCGCCCGCATCATTACGCCGGGCTCAGCAATAACGTCAACGGCGACTGGACCTTCTGGAAGGGTTATCTGCCGCACGACAGCGGCCTGCCCGGCGATTACATCGAGCCCGGTGAATACAAATTGCGCGGTGAAATCCGTTCGCCGTGGCAGATGTTGTGCGATACCGTGCTGTGGTCGGTACGCTATTTCGAAACCACTTCGAACGCGTCGTCGGGGCGCGAGCCCGAACCGGCGGGCGAGCCTAAATGGCTGCTCGACGCTTTTCTTTCGGACAGGGATAAACCGCGCAATATTTTCGAGTGGATCAGAGTCTGGTACGAATTCTGTGTGATCGGCTACATCCTGTGGCAGCTGCTGCGCGCATTCAAGGCGGCGCGGCGCTACCATGACCGCGTCGAAAAAGATCCGTCCAAGCGCAAACCGCAACAATACTCCGATAAGCCCTATGTGCGACTGGCACGGCGGCTGACCTCGCTGCAATGGTGGTTTCATCGCGAGCTCGACAAGCTCGGTGAGCACAGTTCCGACAAGCGCAGTTTTTTTGTGCTGGGCGACCTTTTTATCGCCATGATCATCGGCATGCTGAAAGACGGCGTGATCGCCAATGGTTTTGACGTCATCGACCATCTTGATCTGCGTGACTGGCTGCGCAGCCATAACGCGCGCGCCGGCAGTCTGCACAATCCGACGGTCGATTCCGCCTATTGCTATGTGTTTGCGTTTGTCGATGGCGACACCGACCGGCCGCAGCTCGCGGCTGGCGTGGCGATCCGTCTGCTGCTGCGCCTGCTGTTGTGCTCGCGCGGCGCGGTGTTCTGGGAAATGCAGGGTGGCATGGGCGACACCATCTTTGCGCCGATTTATCAGGCCTTGAAGCAGCGCGGCGTCAAATTCAGGTTTTTCCATCGTGCCTGGGAAATGAAAACCGGGGACGGCAAAAACGTCGATGAAATTCTTATCAAACGTCAAGCCACCCTGAAAGAAGGGCGCGACGAATACGATCCGCTGATCATGGTTAAGGGTTTGCCGGCGTGGCCGTCGGTGCCGGATTACAAGCAGCTAGTTGAAGGCGACGCACTGGAAAAAAAATACACCAACGGCCATTGCGAGCTCGAGTCGATGTATAACGACTGGCCGGATTGCGAAGACCTGCTGCTCAAACGCGGCGAACATTTCGATCACATCGTGCTCGGCATTTCAGTGGAGGCGGTGAAATTCATCTGCGCCGATCTCTGCCAAAAGAATACGCATTTCAAAGCGGGCGTCGAGAGCCAGAAAACCGTGCGTACCCAGGCCATGCAACTGTGGGCGAACGAGAGTCTGGCGAATCTCGGCTGGCAATTACCGTCACCGATTATCTGTTCGTATGGCGAGCCGTTCGATACCTGGGCCGATCTGTCGGGATTGATCGAACGCGAAGACTGGAGTCGCGATGACTGCCCGGTCAGCCTTGCCTATTTCTGCGGTGCAATGAAAGACGACGCGCGCGGCATACTGCCGCCGGGTCCGCAGCCGGGTTATTTGCATGCCGCGTACTTCGATGCCAAGCAGAATGGGCGGCACTGGCTGACGCAATTCACCGGCGAGTTGTGGCCACTGGGGTTGAATGCGGGTACCAGCGATCTCGATTGCATGCTGCTGCATTGCCATAGCGGCGGCACGCCGCAGCAGCGTTTCGACGCGCAGTGGTTCTCGGCGAATGTTGATTTGTCTGCGCGTTATGTGCTCTCGCTACCGGGCACGACCGTGCAGCGTCTGCGTTCCGGCGATTCGGGTTACGCCAATATGGTGTTGGCGGGCGACTGGGTGCGCAACGGATTGAACTACGGTTGCGTCGAATCGGCGGTGCTGGGCGGTCTGCAGGCGGCGCGCGCGATCTCGGGTTATCCGGAACGATTGTTCGGCGAGACCGACGTGCCGCCGACTTCCCCGTTCGCGAATACTGTCGCGCCGCTGACGCCGCTGGCGGTCGTGCAATCCGCGCATAAACCGCGCGAATACGTGCGTCGCGGCGGCATCGATGTGCTGCCAGCACCGTGGCGCTGCGAAAACGTTGAAATGCACGCGTTCTATGTGCCGGCCGACCTTGTCGCACTGCAGCGTCTGTGCGATCGCACGTTAAACGAACCTTCGCAGGGTTATTTGCATTATCAGCCCGATTCACATTATGTAATCGTCACATTCCAAAATCTGCATGATCTGCGTTCGATTGCACCCGGCTGCGAAGACCAGGGCGCTCATACCTACACTGAAGCCGCATTCTGGGTGATGACCAGCGCGCGCGATGCCGGTGGCAAAAAAATCGGCGGACCGTCGCTGATGATTCCATATATTTTTGCCGGCGACAGCATCGCCGTTGCGACCGGCCGTGAAGTCTACGGTTATCCGAAAGAAAATGCGGTGATACGCATGCCGGGCGCGGGCGCTGCAGACGGCGAATATGTGGTCGAAGCGCTGGCGGTGCCGCGTTATGCGGCCGGCGCGCGCGCCGTGCCGGGCAGCGAAATCATGCGTTGCCGCCGCACCGACGCTTCAACGCTGGCGGGGCTGGGTCACACCGCGCTGGAAGTCGGCGAAGATTTGCTCGCAGTAGTGAAAAGCGGCCGCATCGACGGCTCGGCGGTGGCGCTGATCGGCGATTTCATTACGTTGATGTTAAGTAAAAGGCTCGGCCTCGTCTTTCTGCGCCAGTTGCGCGCGACTGGCGCAACATCCGGCTACGATTTGCAGCACGTGATCGGTTCGTCGCTCGATCCGCTGGTGATCAAGTCGTTGCATTTGTTGAAGGGGCGCTATGAGTTGACTCTGCCGCCGCTCGACAGCCATCCGATCGCGGCCGACCTCGGTTTAAGCGTTGTCGACGGCAAGGTAGATGTGATGATGGGTGTCAAAATGGATCTCGCTTTCGATATGTGCGCGGGGCAGGTGCTGTGGCCGCCGCAGATCGTCTGACGCGCGCTGCCGCGGCGGGTTGACGGCCGTGGCCATGCAGAACCAGATCAGGAGTTACACGCAGTTTCTCTCCGAATACGTGATGCGGCGTCATGCGCGCGACGCGGAGTTGCCGTCTGCCGCGTTTGGCGAGCGCAGACGCGGCGCGGTTTTGATGGCCGATATCATGGGCTATACCGCGCTGACCGAACGCTATTCGCGGCGCGCCGAAGGCGTCGAGGAACTGAAGGATCTGTTGAACAGTTTCTTCGGCCGCCTTACCGACATTATTACGGCGCACGGCGGCGACATCATCAGTTTTGCCGGTGATTCAGTATTTGCGCTGTGGTGCGCGGAAGATACGGGTAGCGAAGCGGCGGCGGCGCGGTTGGCGGCGCAATGCGCGCTGCAAGCGCAAAGCGCCCTCGATCGCAGCGATCTAGGCGAAGGGCTCATACTGCGCATGCGTGTGGTGGTTGCGTCCGGCGAGATGATGATGGCAACGGTTGGCGGTTTCGCCGGCAAATGGCATTGTCTTGCCGCCGGCGCGCCGCTTGCCAGTATCAGCGGCGGTCTCGCGCAGACGCTGCCCGGTGCGGTGGTGCTGGATCCGTTGACGGTCACGCTGCTTGGCGCCGCCGTCCGCAGCGAGGCGCTGGACGCAGGCTATGCAAAGTTGTTGCAGCTGCAGATGGATAGCGTGTTGCCGGTGCGTGCCGGATTGTCCGCAGAGGCGGGCGCGATTGAAGCATTGCGATGTTATATATCAAAGCCGGTACTCGAACAGATCGACGCCGGACAGTTTGACTGGTTGACTCAATTCAGGCGCGTGGCGACCGCCTTCGTGCAGGTGCGCGGCATCGATTACGCAAGCAGCGGTGCATTGGCGCAATTGCACACTGCGACCTCCGTGGTGCAGAGCATAGTCGAACGCTACGAAGGCACGTTTCAGCGCGCGATTGTCGATGAAAAAGGCACTAATCTGCTGTGCGTGTGGGGCATACCGGGCTGCACGCACGAGGACGATCCGGTGCGCGCGATCACCGCCGGCCTGGCGATGCAGGTTACACTGCATGAACTTGGTCGCGAATGCGGTATCGGCATCACCACCGGACGCGTCATGTGCGGCTTGTCGGGCGGCGGCAGGCGTTACGAATATACGGTGGTCGGCGACGCGGTGAATCTCGCCGCACGCCTGATGGTGGCGGCGAATGGTTTGCTGTGCGACGTCGCGACGGCTGAAGCCGCGCGCACCGGCGTCGAATTCGCGGCGCTGGCGCCGATGCGGGTCAAGGGCCGCGAAGGATTGCTGCCGGTACTGCGCCCGTTGGCGCTGATTGAGCGTGTGGATAAACGTGCTGCTGCGCCGCGGTTGTCGCGTTTTCTCGGCCGGCGCGCCGAAATCGATGTATTGCGCAAGCGATTGCAAGAGTTGCGCGCGGGCCAGGGCGCCGTCATCAGCATCGAAGGCGAGCCCGGGGTGGGCAAGTCGCATCTGGTGGCGGAATTCCAGCGCGCCGCAGCAGCGGGCGGCATTGTTTTTCTGCTCGGCCATGCCGATTCGATCGAGCGCAGCACCACGTATTTTGCGTGGCGTGAAATTTTGCGCCAGATACTCGACCATGCGGCGAGCGGCGCCGAGGCGCAGCGCGAATATCTCGAATCACTGTGCGCAACCGAACCGGCGCTGCGCGTCGGGCTGCCTTTACTCAACGATGTATTGCCGCTGGGTTTCCGGCAGACCGCGACGGTGCGCCAGATGAACGAACAGGCGCGCGCGGACGCCACGCGTGAACTGCTGTTGTTTGTGCTGCACTACGCGCTCGCGGCGAAGCCGGCAGTGATCGTGCTTGAAGACGCGCACTGGATGGATTCGATCTCGTGGATACTGGCCGCGCAGTTGCGGCAGCGCGAAGCGGCGCTGCTGCTGGTGCTGGTGACGCGCAGTGGCCACCTGCCGGATACCGAACAGGGGCGCGAATTGCTTGCCGCAGCAGCGGCGCAGCGCATCAGTCTGGCGGCTTTCTCGCGCGAAGATACCGAAGCACTGGTGTGCGACCGTCTGCGCGTGACCCATCTGCCGGCCGAGGTGCTGGCGCTGATTTACGAGCGCACCGACGGGCATCCGCTGTTCAGCGAGGAACTTGCCTATTCGTTGCGCGATGCGGGTTATCTGCTGGTGCGCGACGGCCGCTGCCTGCTGGCCGGTGGTGACGCCACCGTAGACGTGCGCAATCTGCCCGCCACCATTGAAGGCATTATTGCCGGCCGTGTCGACCGCCTTGATGCGAGCGAACAATTGACGCTTAAGGTGGCGAGCATTTTCGGCCGCGCTTTTGCGGCGGGCGCGCTGGCCGATGTGCATCCGCTGCAGCCGGGGGCAGCGGCCCTTGAGTGTCAGCTCGAAACCTTCATCGAGCTCGACCTCGTGCATATATATGAGGCGGCGGGTGGTGCCGCGTATCAATTCAAGCACATCATCACGCAGGAGGTGACCTATGGCCTGCTGGCCTATTCGCAGCGCCGCCAGTTGCACCGCAGCGCCGCCGGCTGGTACGAAACCGCTAACGCCGGCGATTTGAGTGTTGCCTATCCGCTGCTTGCCTACCACTGGTCGCGCGCCGGCGACGCACCGCGCGCGTTTCATTTTCTGCATCGCGCCGGCGAGCAGGCGTTCCGGCGGTATGCCAATCGTGAGGCCACCGAGTTTCTCGAAGAGGCATTGAAGTTGAGATTCACGCCGGCCGAACAGCCGGCACCGGATGAACGCGCTGCGTGCGAACGCATACTCGGGTTTTCGCGGCTGTGGCTTGGCCACCTCGAGCAGAGCGGCACGCATATACGCAGCAATCTCGCCATGCTCGGCTGCGGCATTCCAGCGACGCGCGGCGCGCTCTTGCGCGGCATGGCCGGGCAGTACCTGCTCGCCGTGCGCAATCATTTCCTCGGCCGGCGCTTTATCCGGCGTGACGCGCAGTTGAAGACGGTGGTGAGTGACGTTGCTGAGAGCCTGATCCGCCTCGGCCATCTGGCATGGTTTCAGTCGGATATGCTGATGTCTTTGTACGTTTCGCTGCGCAGCCTGAATCTGGCCGAGCGCTCGCCGCAATCGGCCGACACGGCGCTGATTTATTCGGTGACAACGTCAATGGCTGCTGCGGTGCCGCTGCACGGACTGGCGCGCCGTTATCGGGATCTTGCGCTGGAGGGCGCAGCGAAAGTAAATGATCCGGGCCTGAGTTCTCAGGTCCTGCTGTTTGTTGCGCTGTATGAAGGCGGCCTCGGCGACTGGAAGGTTTGCATCGAGCGCGTTGCGCGCGCCGAAAAATTGAGCCGCGAGATCGGCGATATCCGGCGTGCCGAGGAGTGCAGTGTGATCCGTGGCTACCTGCTGCTGCACACTGGCGATATCGAGACCGCGCGGCACTATTACAACGAAGCGGCGGTATCGGCGCGCCGTCGCGGCGACCGGCAGACCGCCGGCTGGGGGCAACTGGGTATTGCGCGAGTGCAACTGGTGCAGGGGCAGCCTGACGCCGCACTCGCGGCACTGGATGCCGCCGCGCCGTCGGTGACCGACGGCCTGGGCGGGGGTGAGTTGCACGGCATGTCGGCACTGGCGCAACTGCGCGCCGGCGATGCGGCGCAGGCCTTGCGTGCCGCGCGCGCCGGACTGCAACTGTTACGCGAAGCGCGGCCGGTTTCGTTTACCACGCTGACTGGCACGGCAAGCGTGGCGGCGAGCCTGATCGGTTTGCTTGCGCAGTCGCGTGGCGGCAGCCGGGTTGACGACGCTGCTGTGCTGACACGCGAAACGCGGCAGGCGCTCGGCATGTTGAAGCGCTTTGCGCGCATTTTCCCGATCGGTTGGCCGCAATTCCATTTGCAGCAGGGCAATCTGGCGCTGGCGGCGGGCGCGCCGCAAACTGCGCTCAAGGCCTGGCAGAAAAGTGCGGAGTCGGCGGCCGTGCTGGCGATGCCGTACGACGAAGCGCTGGCGATGCTCGCGATCGCGCATTCCGCGAGGGGCGCGCAGGGCACCGTGGCGCGTGCGCGCGCCGCCGCGCTGCTGGAAAGCATGGACTTGCCGGAGCCGCCCTCGCTGTTTGCGCCGTCCGCCGGCTGATTCCTCCGCGCAGCGGTCTCAAGTCGCTGCCAGTACGACCTGCAAAATCGTGTGCATTTACGCACATACGCTGTACTGCCCCCTCCCTAGACTGGCTCCCATACCAGACGTTTGGCCTAGGCCGCTGGATACGTCAGGTGGGAGTAGCCGGTTGAATCATGCAACGGGGTATCGCCTGTTAACGCATATAGGGGGCAACAATGAAAACCATGCTCATGTCGGAAGCCGCAAAAACATTTTTGCAAAATGCCATCGAGTCAGTCGCCGCGCGCCAGCCGTTTGATCTGCTGCCGGCCGATCCTGAAAACAACCGCCAGGCCGCGCAGCGCGCGCATCTGACCAAACGTCAGCTCGACGTGCTGGGTCTGCTGTGCGAGGGCATGACTAACAAGGACATCAGCCGCAAGCTCGCCATCGGCAATGCCACTGTGAAAATTCATGTGTCGAGCATACTGCGTGCGCTGAATGTAACGAGCCGCCTGCAGGCGACGATTGCGGCGCGCCGGCTTGGCTTGATCAGGGACGGTGAAGACGGCGCAATCGAGGCGGACGCGAACAGCGTGTCGCGCCGGCCGGTGGTATTGCGTGTGGTGTGGGACGGCGCCAGTGCGCAGATTATCGGCGTCGATCAGGAAACAATTATTTAAGCTTTGCTAAGCCTTGCGGCGAACGGCGGCAACCAGGGCTTCGAGCCGCGCGACGTCCTGCACGACGAGGGCGCGACCGTCACGCGACATCAGGCCCTGCTTGACCATGCGCGAAATTTCGCGTGTGACCTGTTCGCGATAGGTGCTGACCTGTGCCGCAATATCAGCGTGTTTCGGCGCCGGATCGATGCGCGCACGGTTTTTTGCAACACCCGACTGGCGCGCCAGTCGCAGCAGTTCCGCATGAACGCGGTTTTGCACGCCGAGCGTGCTGAATTCAAAAACTCTTTCGGTCAACTCGCGCACCGAGGTGACCAGTCGCAACAGCATGTGGTCGCAGACCGACGGGTGAGCGTGTATCAACTGGCGGAAGACCGCCGGGCTCATCGTGGCGACCAGCGTTTCTTTCGCGGCGACGATATCCGCTGAGCGCGCGTAACCATCGATGGCGGAAAAATCGCCGAACCAGTCGCCTGCGGCGATATCACGATAGGTGACCTGGCGTCCTGCCGCGGAGAAGGCGGTTGCGCGCACCATGCCGGTGACAATCAGATAAACATCGCTGTCGGCGGCATCGCGTGAAATCACCTGTTGCCCCGGCAGATAACGGCGCCAGCGGCAGTCGCGCCCGAGTTGTTCAAGCGCAGTCCCCGGTAATTCCTTGAGCAAACTGATCTGGCGCAGTCCGAGTGCGGACGGTTCGACGGGCGTTGCGCGCAGCATCAGGTTCTCCACGGGGGCGATGCGGGATTGTAGACAATTTGCGGCCGCTACAGGTGGTGACCGCAAAACTGGCTGCCGCCGGAATTTGCGCGCGCGGAGTAGAATGTCAGTAACAGCTTGCCGTATGTTTGCGGGCAAACCGATGCGGAGAAACAGATGAACAAAATCGAATGCGGGCGCTATGTACGCCTGGGCTTGATCGCCGGCGCCGTGGCGTGGAGTATTTTCATCGCGACGCTGATCTACGCATCATTATTCATTCCGGATGTGCCGGCGCAACCCAACCAACTGTTTACGCCGCGCGGCGGCATTCAGGCCGGCGGCTTTATCGCCGGCTGGTGGCTCGCGATCGGCGCGCTTACGTTGTGCGTGCTTGGGTATATCCGCGAATACAAAGGTCCACTGTGCCTGCTGGGGGTAGTGCCAGCGGCACTCTACGTGGCCAATCCGTTCTCGGTGATGGTGTTCGTCAAGTTTGTCGGGCATTAGAGGCACGATTCGGAATTGAGGATTCGGCGGGTGCGCGCTCCCTGCGATTGAGTGTTCTCCGGCGCTAGCTAATGAACGAATGTCTGGACGCCGTGATTGTCTGGCGTGATTTTCCTTTTGGAGGAGGGGATCGTGAGCGAAGCTGAGAACGATAACAAAATCTGGGCGTCGATACCGGTTGGCGACGACCTCGGTTCTCTCGATTATGTGCTGACTGAACAGATGGTCGCCGATTACCGGCGCGTGGTGGATAACCCGCAGGCGGCTTACCCGACGGTGGCGGCGCGGCATCCGGCCAATCTGTTCTATCGCAAGTATGCAAAAGTCATGCGCGTGCCGAACATGGGACACGATTCCGAGTATTTCAATCCGCCGGTCGTGGGCAAGCGCATCACCATCACGGGACGCATCGCTGACAAATACATACGCCGCGGGCATCCGTACATTATTGTCGAGGCCACAGCGGCCGATGAAGATGGCCGCCTGATTGAAAAAAGCAAACTGGTTGGCCATGCGCGCGAAGTCGGTAAAGAGGCGGCGCACGAGACGATCGCGAAGAAGTGGGGCGCGTGATGGTGGCGCAATTGAAAGCCGGCGATCGCCTGCAGACGGTGACACATGAAGTAACCAATGAAAAAATGATCGAATTCGAGAAATGCGTGTGGGACCGCGGTCGCAATTCGCACAGCGACATCAATGCGGCCAAAGCCGACGGCATTCAACGCACCATCGCCTCGGGGCAGAACCAGATGGCTTTCCTGCACGAATTGATGGAACGCAATTTCGGCGATGCCTGGGTTTATGGCGGAAAAATCTCCGTGCGCTACATTCATCCGGTCTATGCCGGCGATCACCTCACGGCGACCGGGCTGGTAACGGAGGTCGCTGAGGTTGACGGTAAGTCGCGCGTGACGCTGCAGCTGTGGTGCGAGAATCAGGACGGCCGCAAGACTTCCGCGGGTACGGCGAGCGCAGGCCAGCCGTCTGCTGCGCGCAGCTGGATCAAATGAGGATTGAGAGAGATGAGTGAAGGTGCATTGGATGGTGTGCGCGTTCTGGAGTTGACGCACGCGTGGGCGGGACCGTACTGCGCAATGATGCTGGGCGACATGGGCGCCGAGGTCATCAAGATCGAGAATCCGAAGCAGAAGACCGAGGCGCGTGGTGGTTATCCGTACGTCGGCGGCGAGAGTGTCATTTTTATGATGCTTCATCGCAACAAGAAAAGCGTCACCATCGATCTGAAGAACCCTGCCGGCAGGGAAATTTTTCTTGAACTGGTGCGCACCGCCGATATCCTGATTCAGAATTTCCGGCCAGGCCTGATGAAAAAGCTCGGCTTGACCTACGACGAACTGAAGTTGATCAACCCGGCGCTGGTTTATGCATCGCTGTCCGGTTACGGCAACAGTGGTCCCAAGACGGCTTACCCCGGCGTCAACATGATTGCGCTGGCGGAATCCGGCCTGGCGGCGACCACCATCATCGATGATCTGCCGCCGGTGCCGATGGGTTATGCCTTGTGCGACGTCGTCGCTTCGATGTGGGCGACGCACGGCATTGAAGCCGCCTATATACGTCGTCTGAAAACCGGTAAGGGGCAGCACGTCGATATGTCGCTGCTGGAAGCCGGTCTTTCGTTGATGGTAAGCCCGGTCGCGCAGCATTTTCATGTCAAGGGCGATTGGGTGGCGCAAACCGGGCGCAACGACAGCAATGCGCCGTCCGGTTTTTTCAAATGTTCGGACGGCCAATACCTGACGGTGTTCGCGAGTTATCCGGCGTTGTGGGACCGTTTCGTCGAAGTGATGGATCTCAAGCATCTGCCCGACGATCCGCGTTTTGCCACGCGCGATGCGCGCACTGTCAATGCTGAAGCATTGCATGACTTTATCGCACCGATCTATGCAGCGAAGCCCTGCGATTATTGGGTCGATCTGCTGGTCAAGGCAGGCGTGCCGGCGGCGCCGGTCAATACGGTAGGCCGCATGGTTGATGATCCGCAGGTGATCGCGCGCGAAATGATCGTCAAGCAACAGCATCCGACCGCCGGTGAAATCAGCGTCATCGGCGTGCCGGTCAAATTGTCGGAAACACCGGGCAGCGTGCGCACGCCGGCACCGCTTCTGGGGCAGCACACGGCGGAAGTCATCGGCGCGCTTGGCTATCAGGACAGGCTGGAAGCGCTGAAAAAAGACGGCGTTATCTAATCGGGTTGCCGCAGGGGGGGCAGGTCATGAGCACACAATCGATACAGTGCGGGCAGAGCAAATGTTTTTCGGCGGCGCGATTGATCGTGATGACGATCGCCATGGCGTGCGCGCACAGCCATGCGGCAGAAAGTGTGCGACCCGCCGCTCTGGGTGATTACCCCAACCGCTACATCGAGCTGACCATTCCGTTTGCGCCGGGCGGCGGTGTCGATCTGTTCGGGCGCACGGTAGCGCAACTGTTGAACGATCAGAAGCTGGTCAGCAAACCGATACAGGTCGTGAACAAACCCGGCGCCGGCGGTTCGCTCGGCATGACGCTGATGGTGCAGCGCAAAGGTGACCCTTACAACCTGCTTGGCATTGCGATTCATGCGGTAGTCACGCCGCTGACGCTGGGCATCGGCTATTCGTACAAGGATATGACGCCGATTGCCAAGGTTTTTTCCGAATACCAGATGATGGTGGTGCGTGCAGAGTCGCCGATCAAGAGCTTGAAAGATGTCGAGGCGGCGTTGAAAAAAGATCCGGGCAGCCTGAGTTTCGGTGGCGCTTCGCTCGGCAACGCGGATCATATTGCAGTGGCGCTGTTTGCCAACGCAATCGGTGTCGATCCGACCAAAATCAATTACATCCCGTATTCGGGCGGTGAATCCAATCCGGCGATTATCGGTGGCCACGTCAGTGTTGGCATGGGCGGGCTTGATTTAATTACGCACGTTGAGTCGGGCCGTATGCGCGTGCTCGCCATCAGTTCACCAAAGCGGCTCGGCAGCCGTTTTCAGAAGCTGCCGACCTTTGTCGAACAGGGGTATGACGTCATCAACGAGAACTGGCGCGGCCTGTTCGGGCCGCCCGAGATGCCGCCGGCGGTTGTCCAGTACTGGCGCGACGCGCTCGCCAAGATGGTGCAAAGCCCGGGCTGGAAAGCCGAGCTCGAAAAAAATCAGTGGGTGAATACTTTCGAGGCGGACGGTTTCCGCGCCGCGCTCGACCGTGACAACCAGATGTACAGCACCATGCTGAAGCAGCTGGGTTTGCTCAAGCAGTAGCCGGAATTGTCAGATCAGCACCGGCGGCAGTTGCTGCGTTAACGCGGCGCGTTCTGCTGTGGCCTTGCCGTTCAACGCGTAGCCGAGCAGTTTGCCTTCAGCGGATTTGAACAGCGCCTCGACGCCTTCGCCGTCTGCAGTAACTTCCCACTTGCCTGTGGCGTTAACAGCAGGCGGCGCGACGACAGTCGGGCAGGCCGGCGTTTTGACCAGCACCGGCATCGCCGGATAACTGACTCGTGTTGGTTTGCCGCCGAGTGTGGCGCCGAGCGCGCGCGCCGAATTCATCAGCGGCATCACGTAGGGCATGACCAGCCCCTCGATTTCAACGCAGTCGCCCAGCGCGTATACATCCGGTGCGCTGGTTTCATGCATGCGATTGACGGTGATGCCGCGATTGACGGTGATGCCGGCGGCTTGCGCCAGCGCAATGCGCGGGCGCAAGCCCACTGCGGATAGCGCAAGGTCGGCGTCGAAAGCCGTGCCGTCGGCGAGCATGACTTTCAATTTAGCGTCGGTTTTTGCAATCGACGCGACACTGGTGCCGAGATGCCAGGTAACGCCGATGGCTGCCAGTTTGTTTTGCAGCAGTGCGCCGCCTTCCGGCGGCAGCAGGCGCGACAGCGGGTAAGCAGCCACATCGATCACATGCACGGAGTGACCGCCGGCGGTCAGATCGTTGGCGAATTCACTGCCGATGAGGCCGGCGCCGATCAAAGCGACGGTCGATTTGTCCTTCAATGCGTTGCGAAATTTTGCGTAATCGTCGAGATCGTTGACCGTCATAATGTCGGTTGCGCCGTCGCCGGCTATCGGCAGCCGGATCTGGTCGGCGCCCAGCGCGATGGCGAGTTTCGAATAGGCGATGGATTCACTGCCGATGCTGACCGTACGCGCTGCGGTATCAATCGCTGTCACCCTGGTGTTCGCGCGTACCGTCGCATTAAGTTGTGCGGCCATCTGCTCGGCGCTATTCATCGCGATACTTTGCGCCGTCTTGCCGGAGCCGAAGGCGCTCGACAGCATGGGTTTGGAGTAAAACGAGCCGCTGTCGGCACTGATGATGGTGAGTGGCGTTTCCTTGTCGGTCTTGCGTAGTTCACGCGCAGTGTTGTAACCGGCGAGGCCGCTGCCGAGGATGACTATAGGATGCATGGACGTATCGATTCAAAAGAGAGTGCGAAAACCCTGCCGGCGACGTGCCGACAGGGAGTGAGTGCGCATTTTACGCGACGTGGCTGCGTATTACGCGGCGAGCAGGACCATTTCGAAGTCGGCTTTCGCTACGCCGCATTCCGGACAGGCCCAGTCGGCCGGCACATCGTCCCAGCGCGTGCCGGCTTTGATGCCGTGCTCGGGGTCGCCGGCCGCTTCGTCATATACGTAACCACAAACGATACATTGCCATTTCTTCATTTCAAGTCTCCTTGTATTTAGTTCAATCAAGCGGCGATCTTCGCGCGCGTTGCCTTGTAGTGATTGGCGTGACGTTCTTCAACCTTCGCCAGCGCAGCAAAACGTTTGGCAGCTTTGGCGAGCGTGTCGCGGAAACGTTGCGCGTGTTCCTTCGACTCTTCGATCTGCCCGTCCATTTCCTTGATCGCCTTGCTGTTGCCTTCCTGCTCGGCGAGGCGGCGGAACTGCGGATACATTTCGGTGTATTCGTAAGTCTCGCCGGCAATCGCCATGTCGAGTGCTTTGGCCGGAGTCAATTCGCTGGCAGGGTAGAGCAGGTCGAGATGGCCGAAGGCGTGCTGCACTTCCTGCGCTGCGGTTTCTTCAAATACTTTGGCAGTCGCTTCGTCGCCGGCGGCGCGGCTGATCTTGGCGAAATACATGTACTTGATATGCGCCATGGATTCGCCGGCAAACGCGGCTTCGATGTTTTTGACTGTGACGGATTCCGGTTTCATTGTGCGTCTCCTTATCGGGTTGATCGGGCAGTCCGCTGACTGCATGGGACGCATTCTGGCGCTGGAAAAACAATTGATCCAATGGATTGATACAATTAAAGCGATAGTTAATAACTATCGTTTAGCTTGTCCCACTGGATATTTTCAGCGAAGGGGGTGTGAGACGAAGCACGGGTTTTTTCCTTCCCTCCTTGAGGGGGAAGGGACCTTCTAGTTGACGTTTGGTTTTTACCTTTCCCTTTTTGTCCAAAGGAAGGTATGCGGACGTCAGGGGGAGTGCGTCCGCGCGTCGGGCAGCAGCGTCACGCCCGGCAGCTTGCAGGCGAGGACGGCCTGCCGCAGTGCTTCTATCGCTTGCGGACGCGGAAAACCGGTGCGCCAGGCCAGCGCGATGCGCCGGCTCGGCGCCGGTGCAGTAAACGGTTTTGTTGCGATCAACGGACTGGCTGCCGATCTGGCGTCGGCGGCGGACGAGGGCAGCACGGTAATGCCGACGCCGGAGGCGACCATCTGCCGGATGGTTTCCAGCGAACTGCCTTCAAGCGCCTGCTGGATCGCGCTCGTGCTGCTGCGTTTGGCGCGTGCGCAGGTCTGCATGACCTGGTCGCGGAAACAATTGCCGGCGCCGAGCAGTAGCAGGGTTTCGCCGCACAACATTTCTGCACTGACCGACTTGCGTGCCTTCCAGGCATGTTCTGAGGGAATAACCACGCGGAAAGGTTCGTCGTAGACCGCCTGGGTGCTGATACCGGGTTCGGCATACGGCAGCGAGAAAATAATCACATCGATATCGCCGGCTTTGAGCGTGGCAGCCAGTTTTGCCGTGTAGTTTTCCTGCAGCAGCAGCGGCATTTTCGGCGTGCGCTTGTGCATTATTGGGATTAATTGCGGCAACAGATAAGGGCCGACGGTGTAGATCGCACCGACGCGCAAGGGGGTGGCGAGCTGATCCTTGCCGGCCGTTGCGATATGTTTGATCGCGGCGGTTTCTTCGAGCACGCGCTGCGCCTGCTCGATGATCTGCGCGCCCAGCGGCGTTACGACAACGTCCGTATTGGTACGCTCGAACAGCGCAACGCCGAGTTCTTCCTCGAGTTTTTTCACCGCCACCGACAGCGTCGGCTGGCTGACGAAGCATTTTTCAGCGGCGCGGCCGAAATGGCGCTCGCGTGCGACGGCGACGATGTAACGGAGTTCAGTTAAAGTCATATTTATTGCGCCTTGATGCCGCCTTCCTTGACGACCCGTTCCCACTTGTTCATGTCCGTGACCATATAGGCGCGGAATGCGGCTGGCGTCATGCGCAGTACAGTCGCGCCATCCGCATCGAACTGTTTTTGCACTTCTGGAAGATTTTGCACTGTGGATATCTCACGATGCAGATGCTCAACGATGGCTGCCGGTGTGCCGGCGGGCGCCAGCAAGCCGAACCAGTTAACGGTTTCGTAACCGGCTACACCGGCTTCGGCGATCGACGGCACGTCGGGCAGTATGGGATTGCGCTTGAGCGAGCCGACGCCGAGTGCGCGCAGTCTGCCTGCGCGAACCTGCGAGACGGTGGCGAGCAGTCCGCCGAAAAAAAGATTAGTCTGACCGGACATGACGTCGAGCATCGCCGCGCCGGCGCCTTTGAACGGCACGTGCAGCATGTCAATTTTGGCGGTGAATTTGAATAACTCGCCGGCGAGATGCGTCACACTGCCGATTCCAGCGGAGGCGTATTGCAGTTTGCCCGGCTGTGCTTTTGCGACACTGACCAATTCTGCTACCGAGTGCACGGGCACGCCGGGATTGACCGCCAGCACGACCGGGCTTGCTGCAATCGCAACGACTGGCGTGTAGGAGTTGATCGGGTGATAACGACCTTTCAGATCATACAGCCAGGGATTGACCGTGTGCGCCAGTGACACCAACAGCAGGGTGTAACCGTCCGGTGGTGCGTTAGCGGCAAGTTCGGAGCCGATAATGCCGCCGGCGCCACCACGATTATCGACGATCACCTGGCGGCCGAAGCGCTCACTGAGTGCGGCAGCGACTACGCGTCCCGTCACGTCACTGCCGCCGCCGGGCGGAAACGGGATGATCATGCGGATCGGCTTGGCGGGATAACTCTGCGCCGCAGCAGAAGCCGCGAGCAATGTTGCAAGTGCAAACAGGCGGGAGGTCGCTGCGCGCCGCAAGCGGAGATAGTTTGGCGTTGTTGTGCTAGGCATCGCCCCACATCTCGCGTGCTGTTTCAACCAGCAGCTCCAGCTTGGCGAACTGTTGTTCCGCATTCATGACGGTGTTGCCGACGTTGCCGGAAAACCCGCATTGCGGACTGAGGCAGAGCCTATCCATGCCGATATGGGCTGACGCCTGCTTGATGCGCGTCTTCAGCATTTCCTTGTCTTCGAGTTCGGGTGATTTCGTCGTAACGAGACCCAGCACGACCGTTTTGTCATCAGGCATAAATTTCAAGGCATCGATCGGGCCGGCGCGCGGGCTGTCGAATTCAAGGAAATAAAACTGCGCCTTCAAGCGCCGGAACAACTGGTCAGCCATGAATTCATAACCGGCGTCGGCCTGCCAGAAACCAAGGCGGTTGCCGCGGCAGACATGGATGCCGACGGTCATGCCCGGCGGCGCGCTGGAGAGTACCGCATTGATCACATCGACGTAGGTTTCCACCAGTTTTTGCCAGTCGTCGCCACGCCGTTCGATGATGGCGCGGATCTCCGGATCGCCGAATTTCACCAGTGAGGTCTCATCAACCTGAAGATAGGTGCAGCCGGCCTTGTGCAGGGCTGCGAACTCATTGCGATAGACCTCGATGACGTCGCTCCAGAACTGATCGAGCGACGTATAAGCCTCCCGCAGGATGGCGTCGCTGCCGCCCATGAAATGCAGGACGATAGGCGAGGGCACAGTCATCTTTGGCGTACGCTTAGTGATCGATTTGACGAATGCGAGGTGCTCGGCGAAGATCGGCCCCGTCCACTTGGCCGGCTTGTGCACGACAAGTTTTTCGATCGGGATCGTTTCGCCGCGCGCGTTGCGATGAAAAAAATCGCCCGGTTCCGCAGTCAGGCCGCCCGAGCCAAGCGCCTTGCGGAAGAAATCGACAATATAGTTCTGGCGCCGGAATTCGCCATCGCTGATTGATTGCAGTCCTGCAGCTTCCTGTTTTGCCACGACCTCGCGTATTGCCGCGTCTTCAATTTTTGTTAACTCGGCGACCGATAGCAGCTTTTTTTTCATTTGCGCACGCGCTTCGATCAGATGCGCGGGCCGCAGCAGGCTGCCGACCTGATCGGCGCGGAAGGGCGGGTTGTGCGGCGCGTTCGGCATGGAGTGTAGTCCGTGATTGGCGGGTGGCGGCAGGCAGAGACTGTACGCACAAGGCTTTAGCTGTGCTTGGACATTAGCACCGGGTTCTCGGGCAAGGCAAGAACAGGTTTTGCGAAAATCGCCCGATACACGCGACGACGCGGTCAATATAGCGGTTGCGCCGCCTGATAATTTTCGTTTATTGTGAAGGACGAACCACCAATCTCACGGGACAAAGATGGCAAAAGAAAAACGCGGCATGCGGCGCGGGCTGACGGCCTACGGCGACGAAGAATTTTCGCTGTTTCTGCGCAAGGCTTTCATCAAGGCGATGGGCTACAGCGATGATGCGCTCGACCGGCCGATCATCGGCATCACCAATACCTTCAGCGGCTTCAATGCCTGCCATCGTAATGTGCCGGATTTGATCGAGGCGGTGAAACGCGGCGTTATGCTGGCGGGCGGCCTGCCGGTCGAGTTCCCGGTGATCACGCTGCACGAATCGTTTGCGTTCCCGACCAGCATGTATTTGCGCAACATGATGTCGATGGATACCGAAGAAATGATCAAGGCGCAGCCGGTCGATTCGACGGTGCTGATCGGCGGCTGCGATAAAACGGTGCCAGCTTTGCTGATGGGCGCGGCGAGCGCGGATGTGCCGGCGATCATGCTGGTGACCGGCCCGATGATCACGGGCGACCACAAAGGCGAGCGTCTTGGCGCCTGCACCGACTGCCGTCGTTTCTGGGCGCGTTTTCGCGCCGGCGATATCGATGAGGAAGAAATCACCGCAGTTGAATCGAAGCTCGCGCCCAGCGCCGGCACCTGTATGGTGATGGGCACGGCGAGCACCATGGCCTGTGTCACCGAAGCAATGGGCATGATGCTGCCGGGCGGCGCCTGCATACCGGCGGTGATGTCGGAGCGCCTGCGCAACGCCGAAGCGACCGGTGCGCGCGCGGTGGCGATCGCCAAAGAAAAGCTGACGCCGTCACGCATCATGACGCCGGATGCATTTGAGAACGGCCTGCGCATGCTGCTGGCGATCGGCGGCTCAACCAATGCGATCGTGCATCTGGCGGCGATGGCCGGCAGGCTCGGCATCGAGCTCGATCTCGAAGCGTTCGACCGCATGGGGCGCGACACGCCGGTGCTGGTTGATCTGAAGCCGACCGGCCAGCATTACATGGAAGACCTCGACAAGGCCGGTGGCGTGACGACGATATTGCGCGAACTCAAGCCGCAGCTGAAACTCAAGGCGCTGACCATCTCCGGCAAAACGCTCGGTGAAAACATCGACAACGCGCCGGCCGGCTGGGCGCAGGAAGTCGTGCGGCCGTTCAGGAATCCGATTTTCAAGGGCGGCAGCATCGCGGTGCTGCGCGGCAATCTCGCGCCGGGCGGGGCCATTGTCAAACAGGCCGCGGCAACGCCGGCGCTGATGCAGCACGAAGGCCGTGCGGTGGTGTTCGATTCGCTGCCGGATATGGCGGCACGCATCGATTCGCCGGACCTTGATGTAAAGCCAGATGACATTCTCGTATTACGTAACGCCGGGCCCAAAGGCGCGCCGGGCATGCCGGAAGCCGGTTATATACCGATTCCGAAAAAGCTCGCGCAGAAAGGCTTGAAGGATATGGTGCGCATGTCGGACGCGCGCATGAGTGGCACGGCCTTCGGCGCAATTGTTTTGCACATCACGCCGGAGTCGGCGGTGGGTGGTCCGCTCGCGCTGGTCAAAAACGGCGACCGCATACGCCTTGATGTCAAAGGCCGTCGTCTTGAGCTGCTGGTATCAGACGAAGAACTCGCGGCGCGGCGAAAACAATGGAAAAAACCCAAACCGCACAAAGGCGACGAGCGCGGTTATCGCAAACTGTTCATGGAAACGGTGCAGCAGGCCGACCGCGGCTGTGATTTCGAATTTCTGACGACGCCGGTTACCGCACGCACGCCGGCAAAATGAATGGCCAGACGGTAGCGATACTCGAAAGTCGCCTCGGTGCGCAGATCGTTGAACTGATTGCCAAGCGTGGCGGCAAACCGCTGCACGCACCGGCATTATCGGAAATTCCGGATCTCGAACCGGCGTTTATCGCAAAGCTTATTGGCGAATGGGAGGCGGCGCCGGTCAAGGCGGCGATTTTTCAAACGGGTGTCGGCACACGTGCTTTGTTCAAAGCAACCGACGAACTCGGTCTTAGCGAAAAACTTTTGGCGCTGTTGGCGGCGTCCACGGTAATTGTGCGCGGCCCTAAACCGACCGGCGCTTTGAATTCGCGCGGCGTGCGCATCGATCTTGTTGCAGGCGATCCCTATACGACGACGGAAGTGATTGCGCAGCTCGACACCCTGCAACTGGCCGGCGAGTGCGTGGTGGTGCAGCGCTATGGCGGGAAGAACGTCGAGCTTGAGTCGTGGCTTCAGGCGCAGGGCGCGACAGTGCTGGAAATCCCTGTTTATCGGTGGGCGATGCCGGAAAACACGCAGCCGCTTGCTGATCTGATTGCTGCATTGGCGCGCCATGAAGTCGCGGCAGTTGTTTTTACCAGTGCGTCGCAGGTGCACAATCTGTTCGATTACGCAAAAACGCAAGGCACGGACACTACCCTGGCCGCATATCTCAATGCATCAAAGGTGGCGTCGATCGGGCCGGTCTGCACCGTGGCGCTCGCACAATTCGGCGTGCATCCGCAAATTGAGGCGAAACCGCCGAAACTCGGGCCGCTGATCAATGCGCTCGACGCGGCATTGACGAATTGAGCATCGATGGCGCCCGCTGCGATGCAATGGGGATCACCGCTGCTTGCGGCGGTTTGTTTTGTCGCGCTGTGGGTATTCGTGAACTGGTTATTGTCGTACGCCAGTGGCTGGGCGGCACTGGCGCGGATTTATTGCGCCAGGGATGAGGCTGCCGGTATTCCGGTACGCCTGCGCGCCGTGCACATGGGGTGCCAGTTTCTCGGGCAGTACCGCAATGTGTTGACGCTTTGGGTGAGCACGCAGGGTTTATGTTTGCGCATGCAGTTCCTGTTTCGCATCAACAATCCGGATCTGTTTTTTCCGTGGGCCGATATTTCAGTCACACGCGGCCGCCGCTGGTTTTCTGATTACATTGAACTGAAATTCCGTCAGGCACCGGAGATACCGTTGCGTATTTACGGAGCCGCGGCGGAGATGGTTTGCGATGCGGCGGGCGATCAATGGCCTGAAATTAAAATGCCGCAGATCTGAAGTCCGCACAACCCCGTTTTTTATTTCAGGCCTCGGGCGTTGCGATGCCGGGTTTACGCAGCACCAGTGCGACGCCGGTGACGCCGATGATCATGCCGATCAGTGCGACCGCATCAAGATGTTCGTCGAAGGCGAGATAGGCCATCGCAGCGGTCGCCAGCGGCGTGAGATAGAACAGACTTGATACGCGCGTCGCTTCGCCGTGTTTGATCAGCACGAACAGCAGCGAGACCGCGCCGATCGATAAAACGATGGCGAGCCAGCCGATGGAAAAAACGAACTGCATAGTCCACTCGACGTGCATGGTTTCGGTGGCGATTGCCAGCGGCAGCAGCAGTGTGAAGGCGGCGACGAACTGGATCACGGAGCCGGCGCGCAGATCAAAGCTCGGGCAGTAGCGTTTCTGATACAGCGTGCCGACTGTAATGGCGACCAGTGCTTCGAGCGACCACGCGACGCTGATGAGATCGAGGCCTTGAAAATTTATTTTCTGCCAGACCACCATCGCAACACCGCCGAAACCCAGTGCGAGCCCCAGCCATTGCAGTCGCGACACCGACTCGCCAAGCATGGGCGCCGCGGCAAATGCGGTGAGTATCGGTTGCACGCCGGTGACCAGGGCAATCACGCCGGCCGGCATGCCGTGATAGACGGCGGCGAAACAGCCGCCGAGGTAGCCGCCCTGTATCAGAAGACCGGCGGTGGCGATATGTGTGGTCTGGCGTCCGCCCGGCCAGCGTACGCGCAGCATCAGCGCAAGCGGCAGCATGATAGCGAGCACCACGGAAAAGCGCAGCAGCAGAACGGTAAACGGTTCGGCGTACTGCACGCCGAACCGGGCGCCGATGAAGCCGCTACTCCACAACAGCACGAAGAGAGCGGGGGCAAACGCAAATACTACGCCGGCACTGCCGCCCCGGTTCGGCATCTGGAAATCCCGCGTTAAGCGGCCGCGCGCGAGGCCCGCTTGCGATCCTGTTCCGACAGATGACGCTTGCGGATGCGGATCGACTTCGGCGTGATCTCGACCAGTTCGTCGTCGGCAATGAATTCGATCGCCGATTCAAGCGTGACCTGGATCGGCGGCACCAGACGCACCGCTTCGTCAGTGCCCGAGGCACGCACGTTGGTCAGCTGCTTGCCCTTGACCGGATTGACGACGAGATCGTTATCGCGGCTGTGGATGCCGATGATGATGCCTTCGTACAAAGGATCGCCGGGGCTGACGAACATGCGGCCGCGTTCCTGCAGTTTCCACAGTGCGTAGGCTACCGCTTCGCCGGATTCGGCGGAGATCAGCACGCCGTTGCGGCGTTCGGCCATGTCGGGTTTCATTGCGCCGTAGTCGTCGAATACGTGACTCATCAAACCGGTGCCGCGTGTGGTCGTCATGAATTCCGATTGAAAGCCAATCAGGCCGCGCGCCGGAATGCGATAGTCGAGGCGCACACGGCCTTTGCCGTCGGGTGCCATGTCCTGCAGATCGCCGCGGCGCGCGCCAAGCGCTTCCATGATCGCACCCTGGTTGGCATCCTCGACGTCGACGGTGAGCATTTCGTACGGCTCCTGTTTCTCACCGTTGATTTCCTTGATGACAACGCGCGGGCGCGACACGGCGAGTTCGTAACCTTCGCGGCGCATGTTCTCGAGCAGGATGGTCAGATGCAGTTCGCCGCGGCCACAGACTTCGAAAATGTCGGCGTCGGCGGTATCGGTGACGCGCAGTGCGACGTTGGCCATCAATTCGCGGGTCAGACGTTCGCGCAACTGCCGGCTGGTGACGAACTTGCCTTCGCGTCCGGCTAGCGGTGAAGTGTTGACCTGGAAATTCATGGTCAGCGTCGGCTCATCGACTTTCAAGAGCGGCAGCGCTTCGGTATTGTCTGTTTCGGTAAGCGTGACGCCGATGCCGATTTCTTCGATACCGTTGATCAACACGATGTCACCGGCTTCGGCCTGATCGACCACCGTGCGCTCGAGGCCTTTGAAAACCTGAATCTGATTGACCTTGGCGGTGACCGGGGTCGAGCCCGGGCCGTTCAAGACGCTGACCTGCTGGCCGGATTTAATGGTGCCGCGCGTGATGCGGCCGATGCCTATACGGCCTACATAGCTTGAATAGTCGAGCGAGCAGATCTGCAACTGCAGCGGGCCGTTCGGATCGTCGTTGCGCACCGGTACGTTTTTGAGTATCGCTTCGAACAACGGTTTCAGGTTGTCGCTCTTTTGCGCGAGGTCGGTGGTGGCCCAACCCTCAAGCGCTGATGCGTAAACAATCGGGAAGTCGAGTTGCTCTTCAGTGGCGCCGAGTTTGTCGAACAGATCGAAGGTGTGATTGATCACCCAGTCCGGGCGCGCGCCGGGGCGGTCGACTTTATTGACGACGACAATCGGCTTCAGGCCGAGGGCGAGCGCTTTGCGCGTGACGAAACGCGTTTGCGGCATCGGGCCTTCAACCGCGTCGACCAGCAGCAGCACGCTGTCGACCATCGACAATACGCGTTCGACTTCACCGCCGAAGTCGGCGTGGCCGGGCGTGTCGACGATATTGATGTGGGTGCCTTCGTAGGTCACCGCGCAGTTCTTGGCGAGGATCGTAATGCCGCGCTCTTTCTCGATGTCGTTCGAGTCCATCACGCGTTCTTCAATATGCTGGTGTGCAGCAAACGTGCCGGACTGGCGCAGGATTTTGTCGACCAGCGTAGTCTTGCCGTGGTCAACGTGGGCGATGATGGCGATGTTGCGGATGGCGCGCATGGTGCGACCCTCGGAGGCTGATTTGAAAAGCGCGCGAGTATAGCACGGCGCGCCCTATAGCCTTGAATTTTTTATAAATTTCCCGCGGATGGCAGCGGTCCGGCGCGACAGTGCTCGCGCCGCTGTCGGGATGATTTTCGTCCGGTGTGTAGATAAGTGTGTAAATTAATTCGCTATTTTGCTGCATTGCGAGTATTATGCGCGCACCTCGAAGCGGCTTTGGCCGCTGAAATACGAGTTGCATCTGTCCCTGACCCCTTCGTTTCAGCTCCCTTCCTCGAATAGCTGCTTCTGCCACGGTTAGCGACGATACCCGTGCGCTGACGGCATTCGCCTGTCGTTTACGACAGACAACTATTGTCTGCAGGTCCGCGCTTTTGTTGTTTTCATTGTTATGAAAGCTCGTATGTCATTTGTATCACTCAATTTAAATTCATCGATTCTGCAGGCGTTGACCGCCTCAGGTTATACGGCGGCGACGCCGGTACAGGAAAAAGCCGTACCGGAAGCGCTGGCCGGCCATGATTTGATGTGCTCGGCGCCGACCGGCACGGGCAAAACGGCGGCCTTTGTGCTGCCCGCACTGCAACGTCTGCTGCAACCGGCGAAGCCGGGCCGCGGCCCGCGCGTGCTGGTGTTGACGCCGACGCGCGAACTCGCCATGCAGGTAACGAGTGCGGTCGAGAAATACAGCAAGTTCATGCCGCGTGTGCGTACCGGCACGGTGCTCGGCGGCATGCCTTACCCGAAACAACGCCGTCTCCTGGAAATGCCGCTCGACATTCTGGTCGCAACGCCGGGCCGTTTGATCGACTTTATTGATCAAGGCAAGGTTGATTTCTCGCGCCTCGAAATGCTGGTGCTCGACGAAGCCGACCGCATGCTCGATATGGGCTTTATCAAACCGGTTGAACGTATCTGCGCGGCAACCCCCGCAGGCCGCCAGACGCTGCTGTTCTCGGCGACGCTCGACGGCGGTATCGGCACGCTCGGCAAACGTTTGATGCGCAATCCGAAACTGATCGAAGTCGCAGCGCAAAAATCGCGTAACGAAAATATCGAACAGCGCCTGCATCATGTTGATGACGGCAGCCACAAACATCGCCTGCTCGATCATCTGTTGCGCGACGTTGACATGACCCAGGCTATCGTTTTCACCGCGACCAAACGCGGTGCCGATCGTTTGTCCGAGTCGCTTAACGAAAAAGGCCACGCTTCGGCTGCACTGCACGGCGACTTGAATCAGTCGCAGCGCAATCGCACGCTGGCGCGTTTGCGCAGCGGCAATGTGCGCGTGCTGGTGGCGACCGACGTTGCCGCGCGCGGCATCGACGTTGCCAGCATCACGCACGTCATCAATTACGATCTGCCGCGCGTGGCGGAAGATTATGTGCACCGTATTGGCCGTACCGGCCGCGCCGGCGCCACCGGCATTGCAATTTCTTTTGCGGCGCCGGACGAAGGTCATCAGTTGAAGCAGATCGAACGCTATACCGGTCACCAGATCGAGCGCCATGTCGTCGAAGGCATGGAGCCGAAGGTGAAGCCGCGCAGCGGTCCGCCGTCGGGTCCGCAAAAACGTTTTGGCGGCAATCGCAACGCGCGCCCGACCAGCAACAGCAATTCACGCTGGGCCGCCAATGACCGTGGCGGTTCACGTTCGGCCAGCGGCAAGCCGTTCGCGGGTGCGCGTCCGGCACGTGACGGCGGCAGCGGCTTCGGCGGCAATCGTCCGCGCGGACGCAGCTAAGAAACAGGCAGTATTGATTCCGGCCTGAATCCGGGATCAAAACAAGAGGGCTGGCGTAGCGATACGCTAGCCCTCTTTGTTTCTCATCCAGTCTGCGGTTTTGAACAGTGAATCGAGCAGCCCCATTTTGAGGCCGGCTTCGATTCCGCAATCCGTCATCGCCTGCGTCATGCAGGCAAGCCAGGCGTCGCGTTCTGCCAGTCCAATGGCGAACGGCAGATGCCGCGCGCGCAGCATCGGACGACCGTATTTTTCGGCGTAGAGTGGCGGCCCGCCCAGCCAGCCGGATAAAAACAGGTAGAGTTTTTCGCGTGAACCCGCCAGATCCGCCGGATGCAGTGTGCGTATGACGAAATACTCTGGCACGCTGTCCATCAGGTCGTAGAAACGGTCGATCAGGCGGCGTACCGCAGCGTCGCCGCCGAGCATATCGTAAGGCGCTTCAGGCATGGCAAATCCGCTGCAAAAGAGTGCGGATTTTAGCGGAAATGTTGACGCGCCTTCGTGTTGGCGACAGAATGGCCGGCAATGAATGCGGGGAGGGGATATGAATAAAACAATAATCGCAGCAACTGCTCTGCTGCTGTCAGCCGGCAGTTATGCGCAGAATACGCCGGCTGGTTCCGCCGAGCGCGGGCAAAAAATTTACATGCATCAGATGTGCTACAACTGCCACGGCACCATCGGGCAGAACGGCGGTGTTACCGGTCCGAAGATCGCGCCGAATCCGTTTCCGTGGGTTGCATTTGCACAACAGGTGCGCAAGCCGCGCGGCGAAATGCCGCCTTTCAGCGAGAAGACTCTGCCCGATCAAGATCTCGCTGATATCTACGCTTACGTGGCCTCGATCAAGTCCGGCCCTGCAGCAAAGGACATTCCGCTGCTGAGCGGTTTCTGATTTGCTTCTGCGGCTGCAAAAAGAAAAGCCCCTCTCGCGAGGGGCTTTTTTGTTTCAGGCAGTGCGATCAGCGGCCGCGACGACCGCCGCCGGCCTGCGCGTAGGAACGTTGCTGGAAGGAGTGCTGCTGAAACGAGTGCTGTTGTGAACCGCTGCGGAAACCGCCGTCATGGCGATAAGCGGATGCCTGACGGTGCTCGTTGTGGTGGCGGAAACCGTTGTCACCGCGATTGCCCCAGCTCTGGCGATGATCGTTGCCATTGCGCGCCTGACCGTCATGACGCTCATTGTGGATCTGACGGCTCTGGTGGTTTTCCGCGTTCTGGATGCCGCGTTGTTCGTTGCGGCCGATATGGCCGTCGGCGCCGGCGCGTGCTTCGCGGCGATCTACGCGGGCCTGCCCGTTCTCCAGTCGGCCGGCTTCGCGGTTGGTCAACTGACCGGAGTGCATGCCTTGATTGATGCGTTCCTGTTCGTTGACGTTGCGTTGCACATCGGCCTGCATGCGGCGTGACGACTGCGAATCTGGATTGCCCCTTTGCGCATCGTTGCGTTCGCGATTGATGTCCTGGCTGACGCGATCCTGTGCGCGGTTGATATTTGCACGCTCGGCGTCACTGACGGTGCCGTCGCGCAGCGCACGTGATTCCATGCGATTGACGCGCGACTCTTCGCCTTCGAGACGCGACGCTTCCCGCACGTTCAGGTCGCCGCTGCGCAAACCCTGTTCAATGCGGCGTTGTTGTTCGACATTGCGGTCGGAAAAGGTCGGGGTGCTGTTGGTGCCGCTGTTGCCGGTGTTTTGGGCTGAGGCGGCGAAGGATAGTGCGGTAAGAGCTGCGGTAACTAACAGTTTGCGGGTCGGATTCATGGCGTTCTCCTGATGACGTTGAGTTTCCCTGTATTGCTGCGACCGCAATTTCGCGACCGTTGGGAAGATTAGACGCCGTGCAGTGAGACGAGTCCACGCACAAGATGTCAGCAATGGTAAGCATTTGTAACGGCAAAACGAGCGTAAAAAAACACGCCGCGGACGGCGTGTTTTTAACCGATTACGCCGGCGAATCAGCGCGGCTGGCAGATTACATCGAGCAGCGCCGGCTGTCCTTTTTTGACAACGTCGAGGGCGCGCCGCAGCGCTGCGCCGAGTTTTGCCGGGTCGGTGATCGGGCCTTCCGCCCACACGCCCATGCCCTGCGCGACTTTGGCAAAGTCGATATTCGGATCGGTTATTTCGGTGCCGATACGCGCGTTCGCCTGCGGCCGGTTGTGGATCGCCGCCATGCGCTGTACGTGCATGATTTCCTGGTGATAGCAGCGGTTGTTGTGCATCAGCATCAGCAGCGGAATCTTGTGGTGCGCCGCAGTCCACAGGACGCCCGGCGCATACATCATGTCGCCGTCGGGCTGGAAAGTCACCGAGATGATGCCTTTTTCCTTGTTGGCGAGTGCTGCGCCGACCGCGATCGGCGCATAACCGCCGAGACCATAGCCGCCGTTACCGCCGAGCATCTGATAATGCTCGGTGATTGGCCAAAGGCGGCGCGCCCACGGCATGCGGTCGCTGACCACCAGAGCCCATTTTTCGTTTTTGATGACATTCCACATTTCCGCGCTGAGGCGCGCGGTGGAAATCGGCGTTGCATCAAAGCCGACTGCTGCCAGTTCCTTGTCGCGCGCGCGCATTTCGTGATGCATTTTGGCAACGGCATTGGCACGTTCGGCAAATGCGGCTTTGCGTTCCGGCGTGGTGGCGCGTTTTACGGCGTCGATCAAATCGGGCAGTGTGGCTTCGGCGTCGCCGCCGATCGCCAGATCCGACGGCATGAAGCGCTGCAGGTCCTGATAGTTGGAGCTGCGCGCGATGTCGAGCATGGAAATCGAAATCACCTTGACGTCGGGCTTGTGGATCGCGCGATAGTTTTTGTACGGGTCGGAAAAGGAATTCAGATTGCCCCAGGGGTCGCCGACTTCGAGCAGCAGAATCACGTCGGCATCGCGCACCAGCGACTGTTTCATGAAGGTGCAATCGAGATCGTGGGTGGTCGGGAAATTCATGCGCGAACCCAGATCGACCACCGGCGAACCCAGCGACTCGGCCAGTTCGACCAGCATTTTCACGCCTTGCTGCGAGCGTACTGCGCGGTCGGCCATGATTAACGGCTTTTGCGCATTGACGAGCAGTTTTGCCGCATCGCGCAGCGCACTGGTGTCGCCCTGCGGTTGGATCAAGCGCGAGATTTTCGGGATCTTGAGTTTCTCCGGATGTTCGACTTCCTCTTCCTGCAGATCCATATCGATGGCAATGAAGGCCGGCGCCATCGGTGCGGTCATGGTGAACTGGTGGGCGCGCACCGTCGATTCAGCAAAATGCTGCAGCGATGCCGGTTGATCGTCCCATTTGACGAATTCACGCACCAGCGCAGCTGGATCCTGTGCGCTGTGTATCCATTCGACGCCGGGGCGCCGTGTTTCCGCATCAATACCGTTGCCGCCGAAAATCAGCATCGGTACGCGGTCGCAATAGGCGTTGTAGACGGCCATCGAGGCGTGCTGCAGGCCGACGGTGCCGTGCACCATGACCGCCATCGGTTTACCCGAGGCCTTGGCGTAGCCGTGCGCCATTGCCGTCGCCGATTCTTCGTGCAGGCAGGTGATGATCTCGGGGTTTTTATTGCCGAGATAGTTGATGATCGATTCCTGCAGGCTGCGAAAGCCTGCCGCCGGGTTGATCGCAATATATTGCAGGCCGATTTTTTTCAGCACATCGGCCATGAAATCCGAGCCGGGGTGTGTAATGAAAGTTTCGCTCGGTAGTTTTGTCGCCGCTTTGGGTTTTTCCGCCGGCTTTGCACCTTCGACGGTGCTATCAGCGGCAGCAGCGATTTTGCTGGCGGTGGCGACTGCAGCGCCGGTAGCGGCAGCGGCGCCTTTGAGAAACGAGCGACGATCGATTTTATTTTCGTTATCAGACTGCATGGTACTCCCCCTGAAACATGCGATTTGAATGGCGGTTATGGTAGCACCGGCAATGCGTCGCGGAAAGCGCCACCGCGTATTATGCGGGGCGGTTTGACACCCGCGGACTGCGCACCTATTCTGCCGTTTTACTGCGGACACCTTTCATGAATTCCACCGGCGCTGCCGCGCCCGCGAGCCTCGAATTGATACGCCGGCTGATTGCGTTTGCCACTGTCAGCCGCGAATCCAATCTCGAGTTGATCGAATTTGCGCGCGCACACCTGGCGGCGGCAGGTGCGGTGACGCGCTTGACCTATGACGACGACCGTCGCAAGGCCAATCTGTTTGCCACGCTGGGACCGGCGACTGATGGCGGTGTGGTGTTGTCCGGGCATACCGATGTGGTTCCTGTAGAGGGGCAGGCCTGGCGCAGCGATCCGTTTACCCTGACTGAGCGCGACGGCCGCTTGTACGGGCGTGGTTGCGCCGACATGAAAAGCTTTGTTGCGATTGCGCTGGCGTTCGCGCCGGAATTCGCGCGCCGCGGCCTCATACGGCCGTTGCATTTTGCGCTGTCGTATGACGAGGAGGTTGGCTGCCTTGGCATCGGCCGCTTGATCGAGGATCTTGAAGCCGCGGGCATCCGGCCCGATGCCTGCATCGTCGGTGAGCCGACACTGATGCGCCCGGTGATCGCGCACAAGGGCAAGGTCGGTTACCGCTGCACGGTGCGCGGGCTGTCCTGCCATTCCGCGTATGCGCCGCACGGCGTCAATGCGGTTGAAGCGGCAGCCGAGGCAGTGGCGTACTTAAAGCGCATGGCACGGCGTTATCGCGACAGCGGGCCGTATGACCGCGGCTTCGACATTGCGCACACGACCGTGCATACCGGCGTCATGCGCGGTGGCACCGCACTTAATATTGTGCCCAACGAATGCACATTTGACTTCGAGTTTCGCAATTTGCCCGGTGACGATCCGGCGGCGATGTATGCCGAGTTCACGCAATATATTGCAACGGCTATCGAGCCGGAGATGCACGCGGTCGATGCGTCATGCGGGTTTTCCATCACGCCGCTGTCGGCGATGCCGGCGCTTAACAATACGCCGGAGTCTGCAGTCGTCGGACTCGCGCAGGAACTGTCCGGTAATCAGGATTTCGGCAAGGTTTCGTTCGGCACCGAGGCCGCGCATTTTCAGCGGCGCGGTATTGCGGCAGTAGTTTGTGGCCCCGGATCGATTGCGCAGGCGCACAAGGCCGACGAATACGTCGAGATCGAGCAGGTTCTGAAGTGCGAGGAATTCATGCGCCGCCTGATGGCGCGCATCTGCACGACAGTGTGACTGTCGGTCCGCAGGCCCGGCGGCTGCTCACGCGGGAAATGCTGAACAAGTCCCGTTCGCCCTGAGCTTGTCGAAGGGCGAACGTTTGAGCAGATTGATTTTAATCAGCGCCCCGTTCATGGTTCGACAAGCTCACCATGAACGGAGGGGGCGAGCTTACCCGGCTGTTACGAGTTCGTCGTAGCGACGAATTTCTTGTCTTCCTGCTGGTCGCGTTCGAATTCGAGGAAGTCGTAGTAGCCGCAGGTCTTGGCGACCGGATATTCGCGGCAGACGCCGGGGCGCGCTTCATAGACCGTGCACTGACGCTTCTTCGTGTCGAACATTTTGCAGATGTGGCCGAAATGCTTGTCTTTCTGGCGGCGCAGCGCGATCGCTTTTTCCGACTTGTCGTAACGCGTATAGCGCTTTTCGGCCTGCTCGTAGGTGATTTCAAAGTGCTTGGCGAGCCGCGCGACGTCGCGCTTGTTGACTTCAATCAGCGGATAGCTGCAGCAATAGCCGGGGCACTTACGGCAGTCGTAAGCGGGTTTTTTCTTTTTGGCCTTCTTTTTTGCGGCGGTTACAGCGGTAACAAGCTTGATCGGGATGATGCGTCGTTGCGTGGCGGGCATGATGTCTTTGCTGAGCGCGAAGCGCGAAACGGTAACCGCAGGATTTTACGCGAGCATCGCCCGCTTTGGAACAGTTTTTGATTGCACGGCCGTGCTGGAATCAGTGTTGCAGGATTTTTGAGAGAAACAACTGCGCACGTTCGGAGCGCGGCTTGCCGAAGAAATCCTCTTTTGGTGCATCCTCGACGATTTCGCCCTTGTCCATGAAGACAACACGGTGGGCGACTTTGCGCGCGAAGCCCATTTCGTGTGTCACTACCATCATGGTCATGCCTTCTTTCGCCAGATCAACCATGACGTCGAGTACCTCGTTGATCATTTCGGGATCGAGCGCCGAGGTTGGCTCGTCGAACAGCATGGCGATCGGATCCATCGCCAGTGCACGTGCAATCGCCACCCGCTGCTGCTGGCCGCCCGACAGCTGCCCGGGGAATTTTGCCGCATGAGCGGCGAGGCCGACGCGTTCAAGCAAGGCAGCGCCTTTGGCGGTTGCCGCTTCCGGCGTGCGCCCGAGCACCTTGATCTGCGCAAGCGTGAGGTTTTCCATCACTGAAAGGTGCGGAAACAGCTCGAAATTCTGAAATACCATGCCGATACGCGCGCGCAGCTTCGGCAAATCGGTGTCTTTGGCACCGACCGACACGCCGTCGACGGTGATTTCGCCCTGCTGAAACGGTTCAAGCGCATTGACGCATTTGATCAGTGTCGATTTGCCCGAGCCGGAGGGGCCGCAGACGACCACGACTTCGCCTTTGGCGACCGCCGTGCTGCAGTCGGTCAGCACGCGGAAGCCGCCGTACCATTTGCTGATGTTGTTGATGGCAATCATGAAGGCCTATGTTACCGGACAATTGCAATACGTAACTGCAGGCGCTTGACTGCTGCCGACAGCGCGAAGCACAGCACGAAATAGACGACGGCGACAAACAGGTACATCTCTACCACGCGGCTGTCGCGCTGCGCGACCTTGACGGCGGCGCCGACGAAGTCAGTGACGTTGAGCAGCGAGACCAGCGAGACGTCCTGGAAAAGAATAATCGACTGTGTCAGTAATATGGGCAGCATGTTGCGGAAGGCCTGCGGCAGCACGATTTTCCCCATCACCTGCCAGTAGTTGAGTCCCAGTGCGTAACCGGCACCGGCCTGGCCTTTGGCAATGCTCTGTATGCCGGCACGCATGATCTCGCAGAAAAACGCCGCCTCGAACATCACGAACGTAATGTAAGCCGAGCGTTCGGCGCCGATCTGCGGCGGCCGTTCGGCGCCGGTCAGCGATTGCAGCAGCACCGGCATCATGAAATAAAACCAGAAAATCACCAGCAGCAGCGGAATCGAGCGCATCAGATTGACGTAGCCGGCTGCGGCCAGCGCCAGCGGTTTGAACGACGACAGGCGCGCCATGGCGAGCAGGGTGCCGAAGATAACGCCGCCGGTAGCAGCGACCAGCGTCAGCTGAAACGTATAGCGCAGGCCGCCGGCGAGATAGGGCAGGGCGCGGCCAATGATTTCAAAATCAAGGTCGCCCATCAGTGCGATCCTGCAATGTAGCCGGGCACGGCGACGCGGCGCTCGATGAATGCCATGACGCGATTCGCTGCCATTGAGATGACGATGTAGATCAGCGTTGCCGCAGCGAAAGCTTCGAAATAGCGAAAGGTCATTTCGCCCATTTCACGCGTGCGGAAAAACAGTTCGGTGAGTCCGATCGAGTAAGCCACGGCCGTATTCTTGATCAGGTTCATCAGTTCCGAGGTCAGCGGCGGAATGATGATGCGATACGCCATTGGCAGCAGCACAAAGCGGTAGGTCTGTACTTGCGTCAGGCCGACGGCGTAACCGGCATTGCGCTGGCCGCGCGCCAGCGACTGAATGCCCGAGCGCACCTGCTCGGCGATGCGCGCCGAGGTGAAAAAGCCCAGGCAGACGATGGCGGTGACGAGTTGATGCTGCGTCGGATCAAGTGTGGTGACCCAGACCTTGACCGATGGAATCAGGCCAGGCACGACGAAGTACCAGAGAAAAAACTGCACCAGCAGCGGAATATTGCGGAACAGTTCGACGTAGGTGTCGCCAAGGCGTGTCAGCCAGCGCTTGTCGGTGGTGCGCGCAACGCCGACCAGTGAGCCCAGCGCAAAGGCCATGATCCATGCCAGCAGCGCGACCAACAGTGTCCACTGCAAACCGGAGGCCAGCGATTGCCACCATGTGCCGTCGCCGTCCGGAACCTGCTGCAGAAAGATGTCGAGTTTCATCGATCCCTGAAATAAAAAAGCCGGACCGTTTTTTCAGCGGTCCGGCTCATTCGGAAAATAAAGCTTAGACGCCCTTGTCGTTCGGGTTCTTGAAGGCGTCGCGTATCACCGGTGTCATAGGAAAGTTGAGATTGACGCCTTTTGGTGCAATCGGTGCGGTAAACCACTTCGCATAGATTTTTTCGATCTCGCCCGATTTCATCACGGCGCCGACGGCGCGATCGACCAGCGCCTTGAACGGCGCATCACCTTTGCGTAGCATCATGCTGTAAGGCTCCTGTCGCAGCGATTCGGGCAGGATGCGATAGTCGGCGGGATTGCGCGCATTGGCAATCTGGCCGGCGAGCAGGATGTCGTCCATGATAAAGGCCGCGGCACGGTCGTCGGCGAGCAGCAGAAATGATTCGGCGTGGTCCTTACCGTAAATTTCCTTGACGTCTACGCCCTTGGCTTTCTCATACGACTTGATCAGCGGCACCGAGGTAGTGCCCGAGGTTGTCGAAACCGTTTTGCCGTCGAGGTCGGCGATCGTGTTGACGCTGGAGCTTTTTTTTACCGCTGCGCTGACATTGATGACGAAATAGGTCGGCCCGAACGACACCTGCTCCTGGCGCGCCACCGAATTGGTGGTTGAGCCGCATTCGAGATCGATAGTGCCGTTTTGCAGCAGCGGGATACGGTTGCTCGAGGTCACCGGTTGCAGCGTGACTTTGAGATTGGGTATTTTCAGCTCGGTTTTCACTGCATCGACGATTTTCATGCACAGGTCGAGCGCGTAGCCGATCGGCTGCTGCTTGTCGTCGAGATAGGAAAAGGGGATGGAAGATTCGCGATGTCCCAGCGTAATGGTGCCGGTGTCCTTGATCTTTTTCAGCGTGCCGCCGAGGTCCTGCGCGGCGACCGGGCCGCCGAGTAGCGCGGCGGTGATTATGGTAGTGATAAATCTGCGCATTTGCGTCTCCTGAAGAGTGGCCTGGGCGGCAATCGTGTCAATCTAGCGCGGGAACATGGGCTTGTCCAGCGATGCAGCGCGAGGCGGATGCCTGCGCGGATGCAGCAGTGGAGGTGCTAACATTTGATCGATATAAACCTGCGGGGGCGTGCGGCAATGAAAGTCGGATTCATGGGGCTCGGGCAGATGGGGCGCGGCATGGCGGGCCGGTTGCTCGATGGCGGCCACGAGTTGCTGGTCTATAACCGCACCGCGGCTGCCGCCGCGCCATTGCAGTTACGCGGTGCACGCGTCGCCGCTGCGCCGCTGGAATTGCTCGACACTGAAGTCATCATTTCGATGCTCGCTGACGACGCCGCAGTTGAGTCGATGTGCATAGCGCCGGGTCTGATTGCGGGCATGCAAGCCGGCAGTCTGCATGTGAATATGGCGACCGTGAGTTTGCACATGGCCAAACGGCTGACGCAGTTGCATCGCGAGGCGGGTAGCGATTATGTTGCCGCACCGGTGTTCGGGCGCCCGGCGGCAGCGGAAAAGGGGCAGCTCGATATTATTGCCGGCGGTGCGCCGGCGGCGCTCATGCGCTGCGAGCCCCTGTTCGCTGCAATGGGAAAACACGTTTTTATTGCCGGCGACGAACCTGCCACCGCCAATATCGTGAAGATCGCGCGCAACTACATGCTGGCGGCGGCGGTAGAAAGCATGGGCGAGGCTTTCGCGCTGGTGCGCAAATCCGGTGTTGATGTCAAAGCGTTTTACGAACTGGTAACCACCACTTCGTTTTCCGGCACGTCTTATCGCAATTACGGCAAGCTGATGGTCGAGCGCAATTTCGATAATGCGTCATTCACGCTGCGGCTCGGTTTGAAAGACGTCGAGCTCGCGCTGGCCGCCGGCGGCGAAACACAAGTGCCGCTGCCGCTCGCCGGCGTTATCCGCGAACAGCATCTGGGGGCGTTGAATCGCGGTCTCGGCGACAAGGATTGGGCGTCACTGGCGGATTACATCGCCGAACGCGCCGGACTTTCATGACCGACGCGACGGACGGTGCGATGAAAACCGCTTATGGCGCGGTCGCGGCTTATGTCACCAAAGACGGTTCAACCATACGCGAGTTGATGCATCCGTCGCAGCACGGCAACCAAAATCAGAGTTTTGCCGAGGCGATTGTCGAACCCTGCGCGCAAACGGTGTTACACCGCCATCGCCTGACCGAAGAGATTTATCACATCACTGCGGGGGCGGGGCTGATGACGCTTGGCGACAGACAGTTTGCGGTAAGCGTCGGCGACACCGTTTGCATCGCGCCGGGCACGCCGCATTGCATCTCAAATACCGGTGCCGTGCAGCTGAAAATACTCTGCGCATGCGCGCCGGCCTACGCGCACGACGACACCGAACTGCTTTAGCGCAGCCGGTGTTTCAGGCAGCGTCTCAGTCTGCGTAGATCCCGGCCGCCTTGATGATAGGCGCCCACTTGTTGATTTCTGCCTGCAGATGGGTGCGCAACGAGTCGGGCGTGGCTTTTTCTTTCGACACTACCTGCGCACCGAGTTCGTTGAGGCGTGACTTGAACGTGGCGTCCTGCACCGCGGTCTGCAGTGATGCAACCAGTTTGTCGATGACCGGTTTTGGCGTGCCCTTCGGTGCGTAGAGACCGTGCCAGACCGCGACTTCGAAATTCGGCAGGCCGGCTTCGCTCAGCGTCGGCACGAATTGCAGTGACGCCACTCGCGCTTTGGTAGTGACGCCGTAGACCTTGACCTTGCCCGATTTGATTTGTTGCGTCGTGTTCGTCGTCTGATCGCACATGAGATCAACCTGGCCGCCCATCAGCGCGGTCATCGCCGGCGCGGTGCCAGTAAACGGGATGGTGGTCAGATCGGTCTTGATCGCCGAGGTAAACAACAGACCGCACAGATGCGAGGCCGCGCCGATGCCGGCATTGGCGAGGTTGATGGTCGCCTTGTTTGCCTGCACATACTTGATCAGGTCTTTCAGGTTATCCGGCGGTAATGCGGTTTTCGCAATCAGCGTCATTGGCACGTCGGCAACTTGGCCTATGAATTCGAAATCATTCATGGTGTCGTACGGCAGCTTGCGATAGAGCGACGGCGCGGTAGACATGCCGATATGCATCAGCAGCAGCGTGTAGCCGTCCGGTTTTGCCTTGGCGACTTTGTTGATGCCAATGGTGCCGCCGGCACCGCCGGCGTTTTCAATAATGATCTGCTGTTTCATCGGCGCGGTCAGTGCGACGCCGAGATTGCGTCCCAGCGTGTCGGTCGGTCCGCCGGCGGCGAACGGCACGATGACGTTGACGGCTTTGGTTGGGTAGTCCTGCGCGCCGGCAAGTGATGCGGCAGTCAATAAACCGGCGAATGCAAGACGCGAGAGTTGCGATTTCATTTTCACTTCCTCCAGTCAGGGTGTCCGTCGTTGACGGAACTTTTTGCCGATCCTGTTTGAACCGGACCTACAAACGGTATCTACTCTACCGCCAAATCTACATGCAGTCTTCCTGCAGAACCAAATATATTTGATCTAACGCAGGAAATCTTCAATAGCGGAGGCCATTTTCTGTGGCTGGTCGTGGTGCAGCATATGGCCGCAATCGGCAATCACGCTTTCGGTCAGGTGGGTAAACGCCGCTTTGCGCTCGTCGAATTGCGAGGTGTCATCGCTGCGCCATCCGGGTGCGCTGGACGCGTCGCCGCGTAACCATAAGACCGGTGCGGTTGTCCGGCGCCAGCAGGCCAGCAGTTCTTCGATGCGGCTCAATACCGGATTGACGATTTTGTGCGCGGGGTCGCTGCGCAGCACGACTTCACCGGCGGCGTTTTGCTGCGCCCAGTGTTGCGCCAGAAATTGCGCGCGCGCCGTGGTCAGGCGCGGATTGCTTTTTTGCATGCGTGCGGCGACTGCATCGAACGATGCGTATGGTTTGAATGCCGGCGGCGCAGCCAGTTGTTCGAGCCAGCGCGCGTAACGCTTCGGTGCCTCCGAGGGCGCCGTGCGCGAAGCACCGAAGCCTTCAAGCGAAATCAGTTTTGCCACGCGCTGCGGTCGCACGCCGGCGTAAGTGCAGGCGACGTTGCCGCCCATGCTGTGGCCGATCAGATTCACCGGCGCATCGGGCTGGTAAATATTCAGTATTGCATCGAGGTCGGCGTAGTAGTCGGGAAACCAGTAGCCGTCGCGCGCCCATTCAGTGAGGCCGAAGCCACGCCAGTCCGGCGCGATGACACACCAATCGCGCGCGAAGCTATCGACCAGAAACTGAAACGACGCCGAAACATCCATCCAACCATGCAGCAGGAAAATCTTCGGCGCGTTCGCATTGCCCCAGCAGCGCAGGTGATAACGCAGATTGCGGATGTGGTGAAACTGCGAAGTACTTGGTTTCATGTTTTTACTGAACCCTCAATACTGAATCCCGAATCCTGCCCTTACTCCTGCGCCAGCAGCGGCGTCGCCGCGGATTGGGCGCGCATGTTCAGCCACGACAGCAGCACCAGGCTGGCGCCGAGCAGCAGCATGCCGGCGATTTCGATGCGCTCGAAGCTTTCGCCGTAATGCAGGCGCGAAAACAGCACGCCCAACGCCGGCACTGCCATCATGCCCAGACCGGCGACGCCGGCCGACAACTGCTTGAGAATATACAGTCACAGCAGCCAGCCCAATGCAGTGGCAACGATGCCGCTGGCTGCGATCAACAGAATGAAATAACCGTTCCATTCGATCGCCCGCGATGGTACTGCTGCCGCAATGACGCAGCAAATGATGCCGCCGAACAGCATCTGCCAGGTGGTCACGCTGAGCAAATCAAAGTTGCCGCGGCTGCGCCAGTCTTTGGCGATGACGGTGCTGATGGCCCAGCTTACGCCGGCGAGCACGGCGAGTATGCGACTCGTCAGGCTACCGGCAAGATCCCATGGCTCGAGCACCAGTGTGAGGCCCGCTGCCGCCAGCGTGACGGCGAACCATTGCAGCCCGCGGATGCGCTCACCGAGCGCGATCCATGCGAACAGCAGCGTCCAGAACGGAAAGGTATAAATCAATACTGCGGATTTGCCGACGGCGCCTTCGACCAGCGCCCAGCTTGAGAAGCACAGGAATCCGGTGGTCTGGAAAAGGCCCAGCATGAAGGTGCGGCCGAGCGGTGGCGGCGCCAATGGCTTTTTCATGATTTTCAGCACACCGAACATGACGACGGCGCCGAAAATGCAGCGCAGCGCCGAATAGTCGAAGGGGCCGGCGAAACGCAGCCCCTCTTTGACAACGATCCAGTTGTACGACCAGATGAACCACAAGGCGCACATCGCGGGCACAGTGCGGTGATGGGGAGATGAAAATTTCATGCGCAGAGCCGGTTCGGGATTCTGGAGTCAGATGCAGAAATTGCGACTGCGCAATTTTTGTATGCGTGGCGCGTCAGCGTGCGACTGAACAAGCCGGCGCCGATACGAATTCTGTGTGAATTAAATGGCGGCGCGCCTTGCGCCGCAGCGTTTTTGTTCAGCGCGCGTCGTTGCGCTTCGATTGCGCTTCTTCGAGCTGTTTTTGCGCGTTGGAAACTTCCTGTTCGAGCCCTTTGACGCGCGTGTCGTAGCCTTCAGTGGTGCGCGTGCCGGATTTGGTGCCGATACGTTCGTCCGGCCCGGGTTCACGCCCCGCTTCAAGCGCAGCACGTGCGCGCTCGAGATTCTGCTGCGCTGCATTGGCGTCGTTGCTGGCGCCGTCGAGCGTCTGCTGGCGTGGCGTGGCGCCGGTGCCGGAAGTCGGCCCCGGCGTGGCAACATTCGACGGGCGCAGCACGACGGGTTTTGATTCCTTGGCGCCGGGGGCGGGCTTGTCGCCGAAGACGATCTTGCCGTCCGGCATCACGGAACGATAAATGGCCTGCGCCTGCGCGCCCGCGCAGAACGCCGGGAGCAGGAGGATGAGTGCGAGCCGCATGGTGCGCATGGTAGATGACTCCAGTCGTCAGTTTGCCGGTGACCCGTTGCCGTCGCCGGGGAATATTGGAATCTGAGCGTGAACAGCAAACCTGTCAAGCCGGTGGCCGCCGCTGGCACGGCGCAGCGCGCTGCCGGTCTGAACATTAACGCGCTGCGATAACAGTCGTTGACCAATCAGGCACTTGTACGACGCGCCGCCGGCGTACTCAAGTTGCGACGGACAAGCTAAAATGGCCGCATGTCCACGCCGCCGTTCGTTCATCTTCGGTTACACAGCGAATACTCGATTACCGACGGTATCGCGCGTATCGATGATGCGGTTGCGGCGGCGGCGGCCGATGGCATGCCGGCGCTGGCGCTGACCGATCTCGCCAATGTGTTCGGTATGGTCAAGTTTTACCTCGCGGCGCGCAGCAAAGGCATCAAGCCCGTCATCGGTTGCGACGTCTGGATCGAAAACGAAACCGACCGCGACAAGCCGCACCGCCTTTTACTGCTGTGCCAGTCGCGCGCCGGCTATCGCAATCTGTGCGAACTGATTACGCAGGCCTATCGCGTCAATCAATACCGCGGCCGCCCGGAAATCAAACGCGAGTGGTTTGCCGAAGCGGCCGGCGACGGTCTGATTGCGCTGTCGGGCGCGCATCATGGCGACGTCGGCATGGCGCTCGCCGCCGGTAATCAAAAACAGGCGCAGCAGTTTGCGCGCGCCTGGGCAAAGGTGCTGCCGCAGCGTTATTACCTCGAATTGCAGCGCCTGCCGCAACTCGCCGGTAATGCCGCAGCAGTCGAGAACTGTGTGCAGCAGACACTGCAGCTGGCCTCCGACCTCAAGCTGCCGGTGGCGGCGACGCACGCCGTGCAGTTCATCAAGCCCGATGAATTCACTGCACACGAAGCGCGTGTCTGCATCGCTGAAGGGCAAATGCTCGCCGACCAGCGGCGCCCGCGCAGCTTCAGCCCCGACCAGTATTTCAAAACGCAGGCGGAGATGGCCGAGCTGTTCGCCGATATTCCGCAGGCGCTGGCCAATACGTTTGAAATTGCGCGGCGCTGCAACCTCTCGATTGAATTGGGTAAGAGCCGCCTGCCGCTGTTTCCCGTGCCCGCCGGCAAGACGCTGGATGATTATCTGCGCGAGCGCGCCAATGAAGGTTTGCAGGAACGCCTCGCGCAGCTCTATCCCGACGCGGATGCGCGTGCGGCGCGCACTGCCGAATACGCGGACCGGCTTGAATTTGAAATCAAGACCATCATTCAGATGGGTTTCCCCGGTTACTTCCTGATCGTCGCCGATTTCATCAATTGGGCGAAGAACAACGGCGTGCCGGTGGGGCCGGGACGCGGTTCGGGGGCCGGTTCGCTGGTTGCCTACAGTCTCGGCATTACCGATCTCGATCCGTTGCGCTACAAGCTGCTGTTCGAGCGCTTCCTCAATCCCGAACGCGTCTCGATGCCCGACTTCGACATCGATTTCTGTCAGGACGGCCGCGACCGCGTGATCGATTACGTGCGGCAGAAATACGGCGCTGACAGCGTCTCGCAGATCGCGACCTTCGGCACCATGGCTGCCAAGGCGGTGGTGCGCGACGTCGGTCGCGTGCTCGATCTCGGTTATACCTTCTGCGACCAGATTGCCAAACTGATTCCGTTTCAGCCGGGCAAACTGATTACGCTTGAAATGGCGCGTGACATGGAACCGCAGTTGCGCGAGCGCGAAAAAAACGAGGAAGAAGTGGCGCGCCTGCTGGAACTCGGTGGCCAGCTTGAAGGTTTGACGCGCAACGTCGGCATGCACGCGGGCGGTGTGCTGATTGCGCCGGGCAAGCTGACTGAATTCTGCCCTCTCTACATGGCTGAAGGTTCAAGCAGCGCGGTCAGTCAGTTCGACAAGGACGACGTCGAGGCGGCGGGGCTGGTCAAGTTCGACTTTCTCGGGCTTACCACACTGACGATACTCGACTGGACGCTGCGCTACATCAAGCGGCTCGATCCGTCATACGACACGCCGCTCGAAATGCTGCCGCTCGATGATGTCGAGTCGTACAAAATATTCTCGACGGCGAACACGACGGCGGTGTTCCAGTTTGAATCGCGCGGCATGCGCGACATGTTGAAGCAGGCGCGGCCCGATCGCTTCGAGGACATTATTGCGCTCGTTGCGCTTTACCGTCCGGGCCCGATGGATCTGATTCCGGATTTCATCGCGCGTAAACACGGCAAGCGTTTCGATTATCCGGAACCGCGCGTCGAATCGATTCTCGCTGAGACCTACGGCATCATGGTCTATCAGGAACAGGTCATGCAGATGGCGCAGATTCTCGGCGGCTACAGTCTCGGCGGCGCCGATCTGTTGCGCCGCGCGATGGGCAAGAAAAAGGCCGAGGAGATGGCCGAGCAGCGCGCCATTTTCCAGGAGGGCGCGGGAAAAAACGGACTCAAGCAGGGCAAGGCCGACGAACTGTTCGACCTGATGGAAAAGTTTGCCGGTTACGGTTTCAACAAGTCGCACGCCGCGGCGTACGCGCTGGTGGCGTTTCAGACCGCTTTCTATAAAGCGCACCATCCGGCCGCCTTCATGGCGGCCAACTTGTCGGCAATGATGGACGACACCGACAAGGTCAAGCAATTCTTCGAAGACTCGCTGGCCAATCGTTTGCACATTCTGCCGCCCGATATCAACAGCGGCGAATACCGTTTCGTGCCGATCGACGTCAAAACCATTCGTTATGGTCTTGGGGCGGTGAAGGGTGGCGGCGAGTCGGCGATCAATTCGATCGTCGCCGCGCGTGAGAAAGACGGCGCTTTCCGCGACCTCTTCGATTTCTGCGAACGTGTCGACAAGCGTCTGGTCAACCGGCGCGTGGTTGAAGCGCTGATCCGTGCCGGCGCCTTCGACGCCATCGACGATAACCGTGCGCGGCTGCTGGCCTCGGTTGGCATCGCGCTGGGCGCAGCGGAGCAGAACGAACGCAATGCGCAGCAGGTCAGCCTGTTCGGCGGCGCTGACGAATCCGCGCAGGTGCGGCCGAAACTGATCGAAGCGGCGCCGTGGGATCGACGCGTGTTTTTGCGCGAAGAAAAAACCGCGCTGGGTTTTTATCTGTCAGGCCATCCGTTTTCGGCCTACAAAGACGAGGTCGGCCAGTTTGTGCGCACCACGCTCGATCGTCTGCAACCGTCGCAGGGTTACGGCAACAGCGCGCCCGTGCAGATGATCGCCGGTGTGGTCGAGTCGGTGCGTTTCATGAAAACGGCGACATCGCGCATGGTGATCATCGCGCTTTCCGACGGCAACGCGACGCAGGAGATCGTGGTCTACGGCGAAAATTTCGACCAGTACCGTAAAATCGTCGTCGATGATGCGGTGCTGGTGATGGAAGTCAAAGTGCGCAATATCACGCGCGGCGACGAGGGCGAGACCTTCACCCGCATCACCGCCGAAAAAATCTACGATCTCGAAGCGGCGCGCGCCAAATTTGCACGCGGTGTGCGTTTGACCTGTAACGGCCAGTCATCGGCATCCAAATTGAGAGAATTGCTTTCGCCGTACCGCAACGGCAACTGCCCGGTCACGCTGGTTTATCACAATCAGTCCGCGAGCTGCGAAATCCAGTTGGGCGACGACTGGCGCATCAATCTCAACGACAACCTGATGCAGTCGCTCGGCGCGTGGCTCTCCGAAGACAACGTCAAGGTTCTCTACGGCTAGTTGCTAGGCGCATGGCAGCGTCTCGAAGCGCGTGAACCCGCTGCCATGCGCGTCGCTGACGCAGCATTCATTGACCATGGCGTGCAACGGACCGCGCCGCGCGCGTTCGATCATGGTGTGGACGGCTTCCGGTGTGCCGCTGATAACGGCTTCGACGCTGCCATCGTGGCGGTTGCGAACCCAGCCGGTGATATGCAGGTCGAACGCAGCGTGGCTCATGAATTGGCGGAAACCCACGCCCTGTACACGGCCGCTGATGACGAGATGTCTGGCAATCGGCATAAGCAAATAATAGTTCGGTTCGACCGTATTGTCCCGCCGTGCCAGCCGTGCCGCTGCGCTGTTACAATGCGCGCTCTGCGCCGGCACCGCGCCGCGCCTGTCATGAACGGAGCGAAGCATGAAAAAGCTGCTGCAAATTCTTACCGTATTGGCTGCGTTTGCGACTGCAGTTGCGCCGGCCGTGCAGGCGGCGGAAACGGCCGCCGCGCGCCACAAAGTGGTGTTCCAGGTCAGCGACAACGATCCGGCCAAGTGGAACCTCGCGCTCAACAACATTCGTAACGTTCAGCAGGACCTCGGCCGCGAGAATGTCGACATCGAACTCATCACCTACGGCCCCGGGCTCAATATGCTGAAGGTCGATTCGGTGGTGGCCGCGCGCATCGCCGAGACGCTGAGCGCCGGCGCCGGCGTGTTCGCCTGCGAAAACACCATGAGAAACACCAAGACGACCAAGGCCGATCTGTTGCCGAATATCGGTTTCGTCAAAGCCGGCGTCACCGCCCTGATGCTGCGGCAGAGCGAAGGCTGGGCTTACATCCGTCCGTAACTTCGCTTAGTGCCGCGATTATTTCGCGGCGATAATTTCCGCTCGCGTACTGCTGCTGCAGAAGAAGACGCCGGCTATTTCACTTTCATTCCGGGCTGCGCACCGCTGTCCGGCGAGAGTATGAAAAGTCCGGGTGTGTCGCCGGAAGCGGCGAGCACCATGCCTTCGGACATGCCGAACTTCATCTTGCGCGGCGCCAGGTTGGCCACCATCACTGTATGCCTGCCGACCAGCGTCGCCGGATCGTAGGCGGATTTGATGCCGGCGAAAACCTGCTTGGTGCCGAGCGCGCCGACGTCGAGCGTGAGCTTCAAGAGCTTGTCGGCGCCTTCCACCGTTTCTGCATTGACGATCTTGGCAATGCGCAGATCGATTTTCGAAAAATCGTCGATCGAGATGGTATTGCTTGCTGCCGCCGCAGTTGCTCTGGCGTCGGGTTTGCCCCCCTCTCCCGCCGGGAGAGGGGCGGGGGGTGAGGGAAGATTTTTATCTTGCGGAGACTTTTCCATGATCGCATTCCAGATTGACTCGAGGACGACTTCGGTTTGCTGCAGAACGTCGTTGTTCCAATAGCGAACGACGGTAATTCCGGCCTTTTTCAGCGCAGCCGTGCGCGCGGCATCGACCGTCGCCGCAGTTTGATGTTGGCCGCCGTCGAGTTCGATGGCGAGTTTCAGCTCGTCGCAGTAGAAATCGAGGACGTAGTTTTTTCCGCTGGCTTCGATCGGGTGCTGGCGACGGAATTTGGCGTTGGCGAGTCGGCGATCGCGCAGCAGGCCCCAGATGAGTTGCTCAGCATCGGTTTGCTCGCTGCGGAGTTTTCTGGCGAAGCCGAGGAGATTTTCCGGGAGTGGACGTTTGTGCTTTTTTCCCTCACCCCCAGCCCCTCTCCCGGAGGGAGAGGGGGGCGGCGCGTCGAGTTCGAGCAGGGCGTCGAGTTGTTTTTCTTCGACGCGGGACATGAGATGACTGTAATTATTGATTCGGTGTCTAGCAGGTAGAAGGGTTTTAGCATCAGACCAAGTTAGTGAATCGATACCAAAGAATTCTTCGACCTGATGAGCCAATCTTGGCAATATAGGTTTCAAATAAATGGTGAATAGGCGAAACATATTTAGGGCATCAGAACACGCTTGCTGGAGTTGCGTTTCGGCACCTGCTTGTTTTGCGAGTTCCCAGGGTTTTACCTGATCTACAAATGCATTCGCGTTATCAATATCGAACATAATTTCGCGAATTGCTCTCCCATATTCTCGATTATCAAAATAATCACTGATTTTTTTAGCGGATGCTTGAATCTGTTGAATGAGCTCGTTGGTTGGTTCAACTGCTACGAGTTGGCCATTAAATCGCTTATTGATAAAGCCCGCGCAGCGGCTTGCAATATTCACGTACTTCCCAATCAAATCGCTATTCACCCGCGCCATGAAGTCATCCGGATTGAAGTCAATGTCTTCAACGCTCGCATTCAACTTCGCGGCGATGTAATAGCGCAGCCATTCCGGATTCATGCCGACGTCGAGGTAGCGCAGCGGGCTGATGCCGGTGCCGCGCGACTTCGACATTTTCTCGCCGGAGACGGTGATGAAACCGTGCACGTTGATCTGGTTTGGCGTTTTCTTCTGCGCAAAGTGCAGCATGGCCGGCCAGAACAGCGTGTGGAAGTAAATGATGTCCTTGCCGATGAAGTGGATCTGCTCGGTCGCCGGGTCGGCGAGAAATTTGTCGAAGTCGATACCCTTCTTCGCGCAGTAGTTCTTGAAGCTCGCCAGGTAACCAACCGGTGCGTCGAGCCAGACGTAGAAATACTTGCCCTGCGCGTCGGGAATCGGGATGCCGAAGTAGGGCGCGTCGCGCGAAATGTCCCAGTCGCCGAGCGCTTTGTCGCCGTCGCCGGTCAGCCATTCGCGCGCCTTGTTGGCGACTTGCGGCTGCAGATGGCCGCTCTGGTCGAGCCAGTTCTGCAGGAATTCCTTGCACTTCGGGTCGGAGAGCTTGAAGAAGTAATGCTCCGACGATTTCATTACCGGTTTGGCGCCCGACAGGGTCGAGTACGGGTTCTTCAGATCGGTCGGCGCGTAGACGGCGCCGCAGACTTCGCAGGCGTCGCCGTACTGGTCGCGGGCAGAGCATTTCGGGCATTCGCCCTTGATGTAGCGGTCGGCGAGGAACATCTGTTTGACCGGGTCGTAGAACTGCTCGATCGACTTGGTGTAAATCAGCCCTGCCGCCTTCAGCTTGCGGTAGATATCCTGCGAGAGTTCGGTGTTCTCCGGCGAGTGGGTCGAATGCCAGTTATCGAAGGCAATGTGGAAGCCCTCGAGGTATTTCGGGCGCTCGGCGGCGATGCGGCCGACCAGTTGTTCAGGTGTAATGCCCTCGGATTCGGCTTTGAGCATGATGGGCGCGCCGTGGGCGTCGTCGGCGCAGACAAAATGGACTTCATGCCCTTGCATGCGCTGGAAACGCACCCAGATATCGGCCTGGATGTACTCCATGATGTGGCCGATGTGGAACGAGCCGTTGGCGTAGGGCAGGGCGGTGGTGACGAAGATTCTGCGAGTCATTTGGCGGGCATTCCGATCAAGCAGCGAATTGTAACAAACCACTCGAATTTGCCCCCTTTCCTGTAGGCGTTGTCCCCTGAATTGTTTAGAATTGCGCCCTCATCACACATGAACCGGGATACCCCTAATGGCAATCTCCGAGCAGCAGATCAAGGAAGCACTCAGCGAATTGATCGATCCGAACACCGGCAAGGATTACATCACCGGCAAGGAAGCGCGCAACATCAAGATCGACGGCGACAACGTCACGCTCGACGTGCTGCTCGGTTATCCGGCGAAAACGCAAATCGAACCGGTGCGCGCGGCGGTCGAAGCGAAACTCAAAACCATACCCGGCATCGGCAAGGTTACGGCCAATGTGACGATGAAAATCGTCTCGCACGCGGTGCAGCGCGGCGTCAAGCTGGTGCCCGGCGTCAAGAACATCATTGCCGTCGCTTCCGGCAAGGGTGGTGTGGGCAAATCAACCACTGCGGTCAATCTCGCGCTGGCGCTGGCCGCCGAGGGCGCCACGGTCGGCGTGCTCGATGCCGACATCTACGGCCCGTCGCAGCCGACCATGCTTGGCATCGTCGGTAAACCGGAATCGAAGGACGGCAAGCGCATCGAGCCGATGGAAGGCCATGGCATACAGGCAATGTCGATCGGCTTCATGATCGACGTCGAAACGCCGATGGTGTGGCGCGGCCCGATGGTGACGCAGGCGCTCGAGCAACTGCTCAACGAAACCAACTGGCGCGACGTCGATTACCTCGTCGTCGATCTTCCGCCGGGCACCGGCGATATTCAACTGACGCTGGCGCAGCGCGTGCCGGTGACGGGGGCGGTGATCGTCACCACGCCGCAGGACATCGCGCTGATGGACGCGCGCAAGGGCCTCAAGATGTTCGAGAAGGTGAATATTCCGATTCTCGGCGTGGTCGAGAACATGAGCCTGCACATCTGCTCGAAGTGCGGTCATGAAGAAGACATTTTCGGTTCCGGCGGCGGCGACCGCATGGCGAAGGATTACGGCATCGATCTGCTCGGTTCGCTGCCGCTCGATATCAAAATCCGCGAGCAGGCTGACTCCGGTCAACCGACGGTGGTGGCCGACCCTAACGGGCGCTCAGCGGAAATTTACCGCCAGATCGCGCGCCGCGTCGCGGTCAAAATTGCCGAGCAGCAGAAGGATCACTCGGCGGCGTTTCCGAAGATCGTGGTGCAAAATACATAAAGCGACCGGCGGGTCTGGGCAAACAAGGGACGGACAATGAAACTCAAGTTTCCAGTCATCATCATCGATGAAGACTACCGCTCGGACAATGCCAGCGGCCTTGGCATACGCGCGCTGGCGAAGGCGATCGAAGATGAGGGCGTCGAGGTCATCGGCGTCACCAGCTACGGTGATCTCTCGCAGTTCGCGCAGCAGCAGTCGCGCGCCTCGGCCTTCATTCTGTCGATCGACGACGAAGAATTCACGCCGGGCCCGGAACTCGATCCGGCGGTGTTGAACCTGCGCAAATTCATCGAGGAAATCCGTTTTCGCAATACCGACATTCCGATTTATCTCTACGGCGAGACGAAGACGTCGCGCCACATGCCGAACGACATCCTGCGCGAGCTGCACGGTTTCATTCACATGTTCGAGGACACGCCGGAATTCGTGGCGCGCCATATCATCCGTGAAACGCGCTCGTATCTCGATGGTCTGGCGCCACCGTTTTTCCGCGCCTTGACCAACTACGCGCAGGACGGCTCCTACTCGTGGCATTGCCCGGGGCACTCGGGCGGCGTGGCCTTTCTGAAGAGCCCGGTCGGCCAGATGTTCCACCAGTTTTTCGGCGAGAACATGCTGCGCGCCGACGTTTGCAATGCGGTCGATGAACTCGGCCAGTTGCTCGATCACTCGGGGCCGGTGGCGGCGTCCGAGCGCAACGCCGCGCGCATTTTCAATTGCGACCACCTGTTCTTTGTTACCAACGGCACCTCGACCTCGAACAAGATGGTGTGGAATTCGACGGTGGCGCCGGGCGATATCGTGCTGGTCGACCGCAATTGCCATAAATCGATTTTGCACGCGATCACCATGACGGGCGCGGTGCCGGTGTTTCTGATGCCGACGCGCAATCACTTCGGCATCATCGGGCCGATTCCGCTCGAGGAATTCAAATGGGAGAACATCCAGAAGAAAATCGCTGCCAATCCGTTCGCGCGCGAATCCAAATCGAAGCCGCGCGTGCTGACGGTGACGCAAAGCACCTACGACGGCGTGGTCTATAACGTCGATACCATCAAAGAGATGCTCGACGGCAAGGTCGACACCCTGCATTTCGACGAGGCGTGGTTGCCGCATGCCACTTTCCACGATTTCTATCGCGGCATGCATGCCATCGGCACCGATCGCGCGCGCTGCAAGGAGTCGATGATTTTTGCTACGCAGTCGACGCACAAGATGCTGGCCGGCCTCTCGCAGGCTTCGCAGATTCTGGTGCAGGACAGCGAAACGCGCAAACTCGACCGCCACAGCTTCAACGAGGCTTATCTGATGCACACCTCGACTTCGCCACAGTACTCGATCATCGCCTCGTGCGACGTCGCCGCAGCGATGATGGAGCCGCCCGGCGGCAACGCACTGGTAGAGGAATCGATACTAGAGGCACTGGATTTTCGACGCGCCATGCGCAAAATCGACGACGAGTTCGGTAAATCGTGGTGGTTCAAGGTATGGGGCCCGGAGCACCTGGCGGAAGAAGGCATCGGTGATCGCGAAGACTGGGTTTTGAAATCCAACGACCGCTGGCACGGTTTCGGCGATTTGGCGACGGGTTTCAACATGCTCGATCCGATCAAGGCCACCGTGATTACGCCGGGTCTCGATGTCTCGGGCGCGTTTTCCAATCCGGGCATGCCCGCAGCGGTGGTGACCAAATACCTCGCAGAGCACGGCATCATTGTCGAGAAAACCGGCCTTTATTCGTTTTTCATCATGTTCACCATCGGCATCACCAAGGGCCGCTGGAATTCTCTGGTCACCGAACTGCAGCAGTTCAAGGACGACTACGACAACAACCGGCCGCTATGGCGCATCCTGCCCGAGTTCGTTGGCAAATATCCGCAGTACGAAAAAGTGGGCTTGCGCGATCTTTGTACGCAGATCCACGGTGTTTACAAAGCCAACGACATCGCGCGGCTGACCACCGAAATGTATTTGTCGAACATGGAGCCGGCGATGCGTCCGGCCGATGCCTGGGCGAAGCTCGCGCACCGCGAGATCGAACGCGTCGAAATCGACCAGCTTGAAGGCCGCATTACCAGCGTGCTGCTCACACCCTACCCGCCGGGCATTCCGCTCCTGATCCCGGGCGAGCGTTTCAACGCGATCATCGTGCGTTACCTGAAGTTCGCGAAGTCGTTCAACCAGAAATTCCCCGGTTTCGACACCGACATCCACGGCCTGGTCTCCGACGAAACCAGCCGCCGTTCGCGCTACTACGTTGACTGCGTTGCCTCGTAGCAGGGGCGGCCGGCATTTGTTTTGACGCGGTTGCCGGCGCATGAACGCGACAGTCGCGGCTAGTTCAGGGCCGGCGCCGGCCTGGCAGTACCTGAGCGCGCTGCGCGGCGCCGACTGGCCGGCGATCGGCAGCCCCGCTGCCAATCTTGCGCTGGCGATGCAGTTCCAGTTTTTGCAGAGCGAACGGCTTTCCGCCGAACGTTTGCGTGAGCTGCAGTTCACTCAACTCAGCCTTCTAACCGCACATGCTTTTGCCGCGGTGCCGTTTTACCGGCAACGCTGGCAGGATGTATATGACCCGGCAGCGAAGCTGGGCGCCGCACAGTTTGCCGCCTTGCCCTTGCTGACGCGCCGCGATCTGCAGGATCAATTTGAAGCTTTAAAGAGCGCGGCGCCGCCGCCGTCGCACGGGGTACCGCAGGCGTCGCGCACCTCGGGTTCGACCGGCTCGCCGGTGACTATTTTGAAAACGCAGGTCTGCGGCGTGATGTGGAACGCGTTTGCCTTGCGTGATCACGTTTGGAACAAACGCAATCTCGCCGGCAAACTGGCCGGCATACGGCAGGGCGTCACGCCGGGTAATTTCGACGGCTGGGGCAGTGCAACGGACGATATCGTCGCTACCGGTCCTTCTGCAGTGCGCGGCATTGAAGAGGATGCGGCAAGCCAGATCGACTGGCTGCTGAAGGAAGAACCTGATTATCTGATTACGCACCCGTCGATGGCGGCGGAACTGGCGCGGCTGACAATCGCGCGCGGTATACGAATGCCGCGGCTGCAGGAGGTGCGCACCTACGGCGAATTGCTCGACGCCGAAACGCGTGAACTGTGCCGGCAGGCCTGGAATGTGCGCGTGACCGACGCTTATTCGAGTACCGAGGTCGGCTATATCGCGCTGCAATGTCCGGGGCAGTCGCACTATCACGTGCAGGCCGAAGGCGTTGTGGTTGAAATTCTCGACGATGCAGGTCGCCTCTGCACGCCGGGCGAAACCGGTCGTGTGGTCGTCACTGATCTGCACAACTTTGCCATGCCGCTGATTCGTTACGACGTTGGCGACTATGCGGAGGTCGGCCAACCCTGCGCCTGCGGTCGCGGCTTGCCGGTCTTGCAGCGGATCATCGGCCGCGTGCGCAATATGCTGGTTACCGCCGACGGCCGGCGCTTCTGGCCGGCGCTAGGTTCGCGTGCAATCGCCGAAGCGGCGCCGGTCCGGCAATATCAAGTGGTACAAAAAACCTTCGATCTGGTCGAGGTGCGGCTCGTTGTTGCGGCACCGCTTACGCTTGAGCAGGAAGATCGCGTGCGCAAGCTGATACTGTCGAGATTGCCGGTGCCGCTAAAGTTGAATCTGGTGTACTGCGAACGCATTGACCGCAGTGCCGGCGGAAAATTCGAGGATTTTATATCCGAAGTGGCGAATTCCCGTTTGTGATACCGGTCAAGTGCGCCTGGCGACGATACTCAAATAATCAGCGCCTTCGTGCATCGATGGTCCGCTGACGCCGCGTCCATCAGTTGCGCTCGCAGTTATTGTCGCGAGTTGTTCCGTCTTGAAACCCGCGTTTTCACACAGTGTTTGAATTTCCTGCGCCGAGTGCACTGAATAGGTCACGTGCCGGCGTGCATAGATTTCAGCGCATTCCGCCAGTTGTTGCGGATCAATATCGATCACCTCACGCATAGTCAGTGCAGCGCTCAACACCGTTTCGCGAAATACCCGTGCTTGCGCGGGCGTAAAACCGACGCGCTCCCCCGCGCTTGGCGGTCGCAGCCGGTTGTAGGTAATTAACAAGCCGCCGGGGCGCAGAAGTTCGTGCCACTTTGCAATCAATGCGGGGCGGCTGGGTGGTGCGAACCTGCCGATAAATGCATCGGTGCAGATGGCATCAAAGGCTGTGTCGGTCGAATAGGCAAGTATGTCGCAGCGTATTGTCTCGATTTTGCAACCGGCGTGCCCCGCGTACCAGTGATTCATCGCCAGCGGCGTGCCACACAAATCGACCACGGTGATGTCCGGTTCAATCCCGCGTTCGCGGAATGCCGCGAGCACGTGGGCAAGCATGGCGCAATCGGCTGTTCCGGAAACCAGTATCCGCGGCGTGCCGCCGGAGCCCGAGACTGCCGTCAGGGCCTGCCGGTAAAAATCGGCGCGATATTCAATTGAACCGACCAATCCCATCAATCTCAGGTACTGCCAGATGCCATGGGTCCACGCGCAGCCGGACTCCGTCGCCGTATCCCTGCGACAGAGCTGTTGTGCGAATTGCCATGCCAGCGGGGCGCTGATATTCAGCAGTTCGTCGATTTTTTTCAAACGGGAAGGCCGTGGAAAACGCGGATCGTTATGATAGCCTTGAACGGCTACCCGGTCGAGAATGTAGTATTGACTGCTGACCATGACAGGACAAACACGGTTGCCGGCATCGTGACGGATATATTTAATCGAATGCGATCAGCCGATGCCGCCATGGTTTGGCCGGCGCTGCCTGGCAATGTCGCCGCCGCAGCGCTGGCGCTGCAGTTTCAACTGGAAATGTCGCAGTGGTGGAGTGTTGCGCAGCTTGCGCAATGGCAATTGCGGCAGTTGCATACGGTGCTTGCGCATGCGCGTGAAACCATACCGTTCTGGCGCCGGCGTTTCGATGCGGCGGGTTTTGATCCAGCGACTACGCCGGATTTTGACGCTTTCAGATTGTTGCCGTTGCTGCGTCGCGAGGATATGCTGACGTCCCGCAGTGAATTGCTGAGTCCGGCGGTTCCTCCGGAACACGGCACGGTGACTCGTGGCGGCACCTCCGGTTCGACCGGCATACCGGTGACTTATTATGGAACGGGGCTGACGGATTTTTTCTGGCGCGCGTTTACCCTGCGCGAACATTTCTGGCACCGGCGCGATTTCTCCGGGAAGCTCGCGGCGATCCGTCTCAAGGTCGAGAACGGCGAGACGCCGGGCTGGGGGCCGGCAACCGACAGTGTGTTGCAAACAGGGCCCTGTGCGCTGCTCAATTTGCGCACCGATATCGACGACCAGCTTGACTGGCTCGAACGGCAGGCGCCGCAATACCTGATCAGCAATGCGACCAATCTGCGCTGGCTGGCGGAACGCGCGCTGGAACGCGGCTTGCGTTTGCCGGGTTTGCTGCAGACGCGCAGTTTTGGCGGGCCTGTCGATGAGCGCGCGCGCCAGTCGGTGCGCGACGCCTGGAATGTCGATATTGCAGATTTATATACTGCGGAAGAGGTCGGATACATCGCCTTGCAGTGCCCCGACAGCGATAACTATCACCTGCAAGCCGAAAATCTGATCACCGAAATTCTTGGTGAAGACGGCAGGCCGTGCGAGGCAGGGCAGATCGGCCGCGTTGTCGTAACGACACTGCACAATTTCGCGATGCCGCTTTTTCGTTACGACTTGGGTGACTATGCGGAGGCCGGAGCGGCCTGTCCGTGCGGACGTGGTCTGCCGGCGATACGGCGTGTTATCGGCCGCGAGCGCAATATTCTCAGGCTGCCCGACGGCCGGCGTCACTGGCCGAGTTTTCCGATCGATAAGTGGTCGAGCGCGGTGCCGGTCATCCGGCAGTTGCAGATCGTGCAGAAAACGCTGCTGGAGATGCACGTGCGCATCGTCGCGCCGCGCGATTTGTCGGCGGATGAAGCGTCGCAGTTGATCGAAGTCCTGCAGGGCTGCCTGGGTCATCCGTTCAGAATGACGGTGGAGCGCGTCGGAGAAATTGGGCGCAGCGGAAATTACAAATTCGAGGATTTTGTTTCGGAATGCAAGGACTGAACGTCAGGTTGCAAATCTAACGCCACATTTTCTTCGCCGTTTTCATCCATTCTTTTGCCTTGCTGTCGGCTTCCTTGACGTCTTCCGGACTCATGTCAGCTGCGATGCGTTTTAACTGGCCCGGCGCTTCGTCGTCGCCCTGTTCGGCGGCGACCGAGAGCCAGTAATAGGCGCGGCGCGGATCTTTTTCGACGCCTTTGCCGTCCCAGTACATCATGCCCAGATTGAATTGCGCCGGCAGGTGGCCGCGCATCGCCGCTTGCAGGTACCAGCGCGCCGCCTCGCTGTAATTGCGTTCGATATTTTTGCCTTCGAAATACAGCGTGCCGAGATTGAATTGCGCGCCGGGGTCGTTCTGGATTGCGGCGAGTTTCCACCACTTAAGAGCCAGATCGATATTTTTTTCCACGCCGTAACCGCGCGCGAACATCAGGCCGAGGCTGGTTTGCGCGCGCACATCGCCCTGTTTGGCCAGCTTCTCGTACCATTGCGAGGCGAGTTTGAAATCCTGCTCGACGCCCTTGCCGAGATAATAGGCTTCAGCCAGCTGACGCGTCGCTGTCCTGTCGCCGGCCTCGGCGCGGATTTTCAAATCGTTGAGAGGAATATTGACCTGCGCCGACGCGGTGCCGGTGAGGCCTGCGGCGCAAGCGATCGCAACGATTATGGCGCGCAGATTACGCATCGGAATGGCGGGATGCCTTTTCGTAAACCGTCTGCACATAATGATACGGGTTTTTGTCGTCGACGGTGAAAGACTGCGCCGAACATTTGCGCCATGTATCGAGATTGAATTCAGGCATGTGTGCGTCGCCGGCGACGTCGGCATCGACTACCGTCAGATAAAGCCGGTTTGCGTACGGCATTGCCGCCGCATAAAGCTGGGCACCGCCGATGATAAAAATTTCGTCGTCACCTTTGCACGCGGCGAGTGCTGCTTGAATCGAAGTCGCCATGATTGCGCCTTCAACGCGGTAATCAGGCTGGCGCGTGACGATCACGCTGGTGCGCCCCGGCAGCAGGCGACCGATCGATTCCCAGGTGTTGCGTCCCATCAAGATGTGATGGCCCATCGTAATGGTTTTGAACAGCTTGAGTTCGGCCGGCAGATGCCACGGTATCTTGTTGGCGGCGCCGATCACGCGGTTGCGCGCCATGGCGACAATGATCGAAATGCGTGAATTGCTGTCAGCCATTGCGGGCGTCGGCGAAATCAGACCGCGACCGCTGCTTTGATCGCGGGATGCGGGTCGTAGCCTTCGAGTGTGAAGTCTTCGTATTTGAAGTCGAACAGATTTTTCACCGATGGATTCAGACGCATTGCCGGCAGCGCGCGCGGCGCGCGCGATAATTGCTCACGCGTCTGTTCGAGGTGATTCAGATACAAATGGGTGTCGCCGAAAGTGTGCACGAAGTCGCCGGGCTTGAGGCCGCAGACCTGCGCAATCATCATGGTGAGCAGCGCGTACGACGCGATGTTGAACGGCACGCCGAGAAAAAAGTCGGCGCTGCGTTGATACAACTGGCAGGACAGTTTGCCGTCAGCGACGTAGAACTGGAAGAAGGCATGGCAGGGCATCAGCTTCATGCGGTCGAGATCGCCGACGTTCCACGCCGAGACGATCATGCGACGCGAATCCGGCGTTTTGCGGATCTGTTCTAGCACCTGGCTGATCTGGTCGATATGGCCGCCGTCGGGGCGTGGCCACGAACGCCACTGATAACCGTAGACGGGGCCGAGGTCGCCGTTCGCATCGGCCCATTCGTCCCAGATGGTGACGCCGTTTTCTTTCAGGTAACGCGTATTGGTGTCGCCTTTGAGGAACCACAGCAGTTCGTGAATGATCGACTTCAGATGCACCTTTTTGGTCGTCAGCAGCGGAAAGCCGGCGGCGAGGTCAAAACGCAGCTGCGCGCCGAACACGCTGAGCGTGCCAGTGCCGGTGCGGTCGCTCTTGCGGGCGCCGTGTTCGAGCACGTGTTTCATCAAATCGAGGTAGGCGCGCATAGCTGCGGAATTGAGAGCCCGGAGTAATGGTGAGAGACGATTAGCGATTATAATTTGCCCGGTCGCGGTACACAAAGGACATTCATGCTTGCCAGATTGCAGATACATGCGGGTTCGGCAACTGCCGCGTTTCGCCAACATCGTCACACTCTGGTAATTCTTCCGGCCTCGGATAAGCTTTCCGGTACAGGTGAGCCGCAAGCGGTGCTGCATGCCTTGCTCAAGCGGCGCAATCTGAAACCGAAGGAATTGGCGAAGAAGCCGCTGTGCGCCAATCTTGCCGATGGCACGCTGGTGGCGTGGACCATGCCCGATGCGAAACACACGCCGTTCCAGGCGCTAGCGGCGATGCGTGCCGCGCTTGATTTGCTGTTTGCCGAAAATCCGCTTGAAATCGCCATCGTTGCCGCGCCCGGCGCAACGCACGCGGCCGGGCTGGCGGTCTATTGCGCCTCAGTCAACGGCGTTGCATTACCGGAACGCAAAAGCAAGGGCATGCGCAAGCCGTTGCGCGCAATCCATTTGTACGGCGCGCGCGACGCTGGCGCATTCGCCGCGTGGCGCGCGCAGGCCGAGGGCAATGTGCTGTGCCGCGAATTGACCGCATTGCCGCCGAATGAATTGACGCCGGGCGCATATCGCCGGCGCGTGCGCGAACTGGCGCGCGAAAACAAATGGAAGCATGCGGAATTCGATTTCGCCAAATTGCGCAAAATGGGCGCCGGCGCATTCTGCGCGGTTGCACAGGGCAGCACTGCGATGGATGCCGCCATCGTGCATTTGCGCTACAGCCATGCAAAAGCCAAACGCACGATTGCCCTGGTCGGCAAAGGCATCTGTTACGACACCGGCGGGCACAACCTGAAACCGGCACGTTATATGTATGGCATGCATGAAGACATGAACGGTTCGGCGGTGGCGCTCGGCATACTGCTCGCGGCCACGCGTTTGAAGCTCGCCGTCAGTATCGATTGCTGGATGGCAATCTCGCGCAACGACATCAGTCCGCGCGCCTATCACCAAAACGAAGTGGTGCGCGCGCTGAACGGCACCACCATCGAGATTGCGCACACGGACGCGGAAGGACGCATGGTGCTGGCCGACACGCTGACGCTGGCGGCGCGCAAAAAGCCCGATCTGATAGTCGATTTCGCCACACTCACCGGCAGCATGCACGTGGCCCTCGGCAACCGCTACACCGGCGCGTTTGCCACTTCAGACAAACTCGCGGCTGCGGCTGTTGCGGCGGGGCGTGTTGCCGGCGAGCGCATCTGCATGTTTCCGCTCGACGACGACTACGACGATGCGCTCGACAGCAAAATTGCCGACGTCAAACAATGCACGCTCGACGGCGATGCCGACCATATTCTGGCAGCGCGTTTTCTCAAGCGTTTCACCGCCGACACGCCGTGGCTGCACGTCGATCTCTCGGCCAGTAGTTGCAAGGGCGGGCTCGGCGCGGTGGCTTCGGATTTGACCGGCTTCGGTGTTGGTTGGGGTATTGCCTTGCTCGAATCGCATCGCTAGTTAGTTGAACGTCTCCGGCTGCGGCCGGCGATTGCTGCAGGAACATGAGGTGAGCTGAATGTCGGGACAAAGTCAGTTCTGTCTGCTGCGCGAGCGGCGCTTCCTGCCGTTTTTCTGCACGCAATTTCTCGGCGCATTCAACGACAATGTTTACAAGAACGCGCTGGTTATTCTGCTGGCGTTCCACGCCGCTGCGATGACGACGCTCAGTTCCGGCACACTGGTCAATTTGTGCGCGGGACTCTTTATCCTGCCGTTTTTCCTTTTCTCGGCGACTGCCGGCCAGCTTGCCGACAAGTACGAAAAAGTCACCATTATCCGCTATGTGAAATTGTTTGAAATCTGCATCATGATGATCGGTGCGGTCGGTTTTTTTCAGGGCAATCTTGTTTTGCTGCTGTCGGCGCTGTTTCTGATGGGTTTGCATTCGACTATCTTCGGGCCGGTCAAATATTCGATACTGCCGCAGCATTTGCAGGCGGACGAAATCGTCGGCGGCAACGGTATGGTCGAGATGGGTACTTTTCTGGCGATTCTGATCGGTACTATCGTCGGCGGTCTGCTGGTGGCGCAGGTGCAATTTGCCGAACTTGTCTCGATTACGGTGATAGCGGTTGCTTGTCTGGGTTATCTGGCGAGTCGCGCGATTCCCGCTACACCGGCTGCGGCGCCGGATATCAACATCAACTGGAATCCGGTTACAGAGACCTGGGCCAATCTGAAATTCACCAAACAGAACCGCACGGTATTTCTGTCGGTGCTTGGCATTTCGTGGTTCTGGTTTTACGGCGCCACACTGCTCGCGCAGTTTCCGAACTATTGCAAGGACGTACTGGGCGGCAACGAACACGTGGCGACCTTGTTGTTGACCATGTTTTCGCTCGGCGTCGGCACCGGTTCTTTGTTGTGCGAGCGACTGTCCGGCCACAAGGTCGAGATCGGTCTGGTGCCTTTCGGCTCGATCGGCCTGACGGTATTTGCGCTTGATCTCTTTTTCGCCAGTCCGGCAGCGGCAGGCGGCACGCTCATCGGCGCCGGAGAGTTTCTCGCCCGTGCCGGCAGCGTACGAATACTGTTCGATCTGGTCATGATCGGCGTGTTCGGCGGCTTTTACATCGTGCCGCTGTATGCCTTGATCCAGACGCGCTCGGAGCGTAGCCACCAGTCGCGCATTATCGCCGGCAACAATATTCTGAACGCATTGTTCATGGTGGCATCCGCCGCGATGGCGGTGGCCCTGCTCGCGGCGGGTTTCAGCATTCCACAGATATTTCTCGCGACTGCATTGTTGAATGCCGCAGTGGCAATTTATATCTATACGCTGGTGCCGGAATTCCTGATGCGTTTCCTGATCTGGCTGCTGATTCATACGATCTATCGACTGGAAAAGAGCGGTCTCGAAAAAATTCCCGAAGACGGGCCCGCAGTCATCGTCTGCAATCACATCAGCTTTGTTGATGCGCTGATCATTGCGGCGGCCTGCCGGCGGCCGATCCGCTTTGTAATGGATCACAAGATCTTCCGCGTGCCGGTGCTGAGTTTTATTTTTCGCACCGGCAAAACGATACCGATTGCGCCGAAAAAGGAAGATCCGGTTTTGCTTGAGAAGGCTTATGAAGATATCGCCGCGGCATTGCGCGACGGCGATCTGGTCGGCATATTTCCGGAGGGGCGTATCACCGATAGCGGCGAGTTGTATCCGTTTCGCGCCGGCATTACGCGCATCCTCGAACGCACGCCGGTGCCGGTGGTGCCGCTGGCGCTGCGCGGACTGTGGGGAAGTTTTTTCAGCCGCATTGAAGGACGCGCCATGTCGAATCCGTCGCGCTTGATGCCGCTCAGAAGAATTGCGCTGGTCGCCGGCGACGCGGTGCCGCCGCAACAGGCAACGCCCGAGGCGCTGCAGCAGATCGTGCTCGGATTGCGCGGCGATTGGCGTTAGAAGGGGAGATTCATATGTGGTTTCTTGGCTTGCTGGCGGGGTTGGTTGTTGGCGGAATGATGGGTCATGGCCCCGGTGCATTCGCCGGTGCAATTCTTGGCATCATCGCGGGTGTGGCCTATCGCGCGGCTCATCCTGCGCAATCAGGCGACGACCGCGTGCAGGCGCGCCGTATCGACGCGCTTGAACGCAAGGTCGATCACATTTACAAGTCGCTTGAAGACATTCACTGGCGGTTGCGGCATCTCGAACAGCCCGGCACGGATGCTGCGGCTGATGCACGACCGCCAGTCGAACCGGCGCCTGCTGCAAATGGGCAAACAGCAGTCCCGGTTGCGGCGATGCGTGAGGACATCGCGCGCGTCAGTGAGGCGGAAGTGCCTGCGGTAAATCGCGAAGCGGTTGATACCGGGGCGGCATTTAATGGTGATCCTGCCGTCACGCTGCCGATTGCCGAAAGCGCGGACCTTTATCCTGCTGCTGCACAAAAAATTTCAGCGGACACCCGACCTGTTGTCGAACAAACTGCAGAAGCAGTAACGGAACCGCAGGCGCCACCAGCCGCTGCAGCGCTGTGGCAGCGTTTATTGGCGGGCAACCTCGTTGCCAAGGCCGGCGCGGTGATACTGTTTTTCGGCGTTGGCTTTTTGCTCAAATATGCGTACGACCACGCGGTACTGCCGGTGCCGGTGCGTCTTGCCGGTGTTGCATTGGGCGGGTTTGCCATGCTGGCGGCGGGTTGGCGGCTTACTGCGCACCGCCGTTTGTACGGGTTGATTTTGCAGGGCGCCGGCATCGGCGTGCTCTATCTCGACGTGTTTTTCGCGTTGCGCGTTTTTGCGCTGATCCACCCGACCTTCGGTTTTGCGCTGTTCATGCTGCTCGGCATCACCGCAACGTTATTGGCGGTGCGTCAGGACGCGAAGGTGCTGGCAGTAATCGGGCTCACCGGCGCGTTTCTCGCGCCGATACTCGCCAGCAGCGGCTCGGGTCAGCATGTCGTGCTGTTTTCCTATTACACGCTGCTCAACGGTTTCATTCTTGCGATCAGCTGGTTCAAGGCGTGGCGCGATCTCAATCTGACCGGTTTTGTATTTACTTTCATCGTCGCCGTGTTCTGGGGGCAAGCGAATTACCGGCCCGAACTGTTTGCGACGGTCGAGCCGTTCGTGCTGATTTTCTTTGCGATGTATCTGGTGATTCCGATCCTGTTCGCACAGCGCCAGCCGCCGCAGTTGAAGGGGCTGGTCGATGGCACGCTGGTGTTCGGCACGCCGTTGTCGGTTGCCTTCATGCAGGCGGGGCTGGTGCGCGAGTTGCCGTACGGCCTGGCGTGGAGCGCCGGCCTCGGCGCGGCGCTTTATGCGCTGCTTGCGGCGATGGTGATGCGGCGCGACGCCATGCGTTTGCTTGGCGAGGCGTATATCGCGCTTGCGGTGGTGCTGGCAACCATGGCGGTATTTTTCGCGCTCGACGCCTATCCGACGTTTGCGTTGTGGACGCTCGAAGGGGCTGCCATCGTCTGGATCGGCTTGCGGCAGCAGCGCTTGCTTGCCAGGTTGTTCGGTCTATTGCTTCAATTCGCCGGTGCGTGGTTGTTTCTGCTGCATTACAGCGAATACGACCGCAGCCAGCCGTGGCTGAATGATTTCATACTCGGTTGTGCGCTGATTTCCACAGCCGGCGCAATCACCGCGTGGTTGATGCACAAGTATCGCGAGGTTTTGATTGAAGGCGGCGATGATGCGGCGACGGCGATACTGGTGTGGGCCTGCGGCTGGTGGTTTGCCGGCGGCTTGCACGCGTTGCACGACGGCTTGCCGCACAATGAATTTCATTCTGCCGCACTGATTTTTGCCGGCGCTACTTTTGCGCTGGCTGAAACCGTCGGCGGCTGGCTGGTATGGCGCGGCTTGCGCCTGCTCACGCTCGCGCATCTGCCGGCGATTGCGCTCGGCACTCTGGGCATGGGCAGCCATCATCCGCTGGCCGGACTGGGTGCTGTGGCCTGGCCGCTGAATTTTGCGGTGTTTTTCTGGTGCATGCACTGGCAGGCGCGCGACGACCTGGCATCCGTGTACGGCGCACGTTACCGCTTTGGCTGGCTGTTGCTGGCGCTGCTGGCAACGTGGGAGGCGCTGTGGTTGTTCGATCACCATTATTACGGCTGGAGTCTGTTGATGGGCGCGCTTGGAATCGTTGCCGGCGCATTGCGTTACCACCTGCGCGAACGCGACAATGCCGCCGCATCAATCAGCAGTTGGGCGCTGTTGTGGGGCCTCGGCTTCTGGTTGGCGTCGGGGCTTGCCTATATCGAACGGCGCTACGATCCGGATCTGCATATTGCCTACGGGCTTGGATTTGCCGTCGCCTCTTGCCTGCTGTTCGAAATTTTCGGCGGCTGGATCGCATGGGCGGCGCTGCGGCGCGCGCAGCTGTTGTTGCTGCCGTCGATGGCGCTCGCCTTGATATTACAAATCGAACGCTATCTGCATCCCGCTGCGGATGAGGCGTGGGCGGCATGGGGCGGCGGCATCGCCGCACTGTTTTACATCGTGCGGCGACAGCAGCGCGAAGGCGTCAGTATTGCGGCGGCTACGCAATACATGCTGGGCGTCTGGCTGGCGACGGGCCTGATCGCCTGGGAACTGGCCTGGCAGTGCTCGTTTGCATTTCAAGGATCGAGCTGGGCATTTGCGATGTGGGGTGCGCTACCTGCGATTGCCCTGATGCTGCTGACGCGTTTTGCTGCGGTGTTTAAACCGTGGCATGATGATTTCGCGGCATTCCGCAATAACTGCCTCGGCGCGATCGCGGCGTTCGTTGTTCTGTGGTCGCTGGCGTCAAGCTGGAATCCCTCCATCAGCACACCGTGGCCTTATTTGCCATTGATCAATCCGGTTGATCTGGCGCAGATTGCGGTGATGTTTGCGCTGTATGCGTGGTTGCGTGTCGCGGCAGCACCGGATCCGGCACAGAAAAATTTTCAGGCCATTGTGTTTGCGGTGTTGGAATTTCTCTGGCTCAACTGCATTTTGTTGCGCAGCATTCATCACTGGCTCGGCGTGCCGTATGAAATCGACAACATGTTCACATCGATCGTCGTGCAATCTGCGCTGTCGCTCGTCTGGACGTTGACGGCGCTGGTTGCGATGGTGTTTGCGACACGCAAGTTGCAGCGTCCGTTGTGGCTGGCCGGCGCAGCTTTGCTGGCGGTGGTGGTCGGCAAACTGTTTTTGCTCGATCTGGCGAATTCGGGAACGGTCGAGCGCATCGTTTCGTTTCTCGGCGTTGGCGTGCTGCTGATGATCATCGGTTATGCGGCACCGGTGCCGCCGGGGGATGCTGAACGGCAGACCGGCTGAGTCGCGCAGTCGCTATGCTAAACTCGCGCATCGAATTTGCGGGTTGAATGACAGGTAAAAGCAGGCGCAATCATGTCCGGCAACACACTAGGTAAACTGTTCTGCGTGACCTCGTTCGGCGAGAGCCACGGGCCGGCGATCGGCTGCGTGGTTGACGGCTGCCCGCCGGGGCTGGAAATCAGCGAGGCGGACATTCAGGGTGATCTCGACCGCCGCAAGCCCGGCACTTCGCGCCATGTCACGCAGCGTCACGAAGACGACAAGGTCGAAATTCTCTCCGGCGTGTTTGAAGGTAAAACCACCGGCACGCCGATCGGCTTGCTGATTCGCAATATCGACCAGCGCAGCAAGGATTACTCGAAGATCAAGGACAGCTTTCGTCCGGGGCATGCCGATTACACCTACACGCAGAAGTACGGCATCCGCGACTATCGCGGCGGCGGGCGTTCGTCGGCGCGCGAGACTGCGGTGCGCGTTGCCGCCGCGGCGATCGCCAAAAAATGGCTGCAGCAGAAGTACGGCGTGGTCGTGCGCGGCTTTATGTCGCAGCTCGGATCGATTGTCGTGCCGTTCAAATCGTGGGACGGCGTCAACAGCAATCCGTTTTTTGTTGCCGATGAAAGTTATGTCGCGCAGCTCGAAGAGTTCATGGACAAGCTGCGTAAGTCCGGCGATTCGGTCGGCGCGCGCATCACCACGATTGCGACCGGCGTGCCGGCCGGCTGGGGCGAGCCCGCGTACGATAAGCTCGACGCCGACATCGCCTACAACATGATGAACATCAACGCGGTGAAAGGCGTAGAAATCGGCGCCGGTTTCGCTGCGGTGGCGCAGAACGGTACCGTGCATTCGGATGAAATGTCGCCGCAAGGCTTTTTGTCGAACAATGCGGGCGGAATTCTCGGCGGTATTTCGACCGGGCAAGACATCGTCGTCAATGTCGCGGTGAAACCGACTTCGAGCATACGGCTCGCGCGGCGCACCATCGACGCCGCCGGCAATGCAACGACGATCGAAACGCACGGCCGCCACGACCCCTGTGTCGGCATCCGCGCCACACCGATCTGTGAAGCGATGCTGGCGCTGACGCTGATGGATCACGCGCTGCGCCATCGCGCGCAAAATGCCGACGTGCAGACGACGACGCCGCGCATTGCCGCGCAGGCGCCGGTCGACGTCATCGCGCGTTTGCGCAGCGCGGCTGCGACCGAAAACCCCGATCCCGACGAAGCATGACCGCGCGCGTCGTGCTGTGCGCGGCGCGCCGTGATGAGTGAACTGCCGTACTGGCGGCTCGCCGGCGCCTATTTTTTCTATTTCGCCTATCTCGGCGCGTTCGCGCCGTATTTCAGTCTTTATCTGAGCAGTCTGGGCATCGCTGCCGCCGGTATCGGCGTCATCATGTCGTTGCCTCAACTAGTGCGAATCGTGGCGCCGCATTTGTGGGGTTGGCTGGCCGATCGCGACGGCCGCGTCTTGCGCGTGGCGCGCATCGGTTCGATCGCCGGCACTGCGATATTTTGCGGTTTGTTCGCCGCCACTGGTTTCGAGGCGGTGTTCGCAGTGGTGCTGCTGATGAGTTTTTTTCTGAGCGCGGCATTGCCGTTGCTGGAAACGACCGCACTTGCGCATCTCGGTACGCACCATGGCCGCTATGGCAGGGTGCGCGTCTGGGGATCGCTGGGTTTTATTGCTGCGGTCACGCTGATCGGTTACGCGCTTGATGCACTGCCGGTCAGCATATTGCTGTGGATCATGCTGGCGGTTTTGATCGCAGCTTCAATATTGCTGATTGTGGTGCCAGATGCGCCGCGTCGCGAACACGATGACACTGCAGCACTGATCGGGCAGATTCTGCGCCGGCCGCAGGTCATCGCCTTGTTTGTTGCCTGTGCGTTGATGTCGGTCGCGCACGGGCCGTATTACACCTTTTATTCAATTTTTCTGGTCGATCACGGTTACAGCAAGAGCGCAGTCGGCTGGTTGTGGACGCTGGGCGTAGTCTGTGAGATCGCAATTTTTTACTGGCTGGCGCATTTGCTGCGCGCGTTTTCGCTGCGCGCGGTGTTGATCGCGAGCTTCGCCCTGGCGACCATTCGGTTTCTGGTCATCGGCTGGTGCGCGGACAGTCTCGCCATGTTGCTGTTCGCACAGACACTGCATGCGGCGAGTTTCGGTTCGTTTCATGCATCGGCGCTCGGTTACGTGAATCGATTTTTCGGCGGCCGTCATCAAGCGCGTGGGCAGGCGCTCTACACCAGTCTCGCCTACGGCGTGGGCGGCACTGTCGGCGGAATTTATGCCGGCGGTGTGTGGGAAAAGCTCGGGCCGAATCTGACCTTTACCGGCGCTGCCTTGTGCGCCTTCGCCGGCATGCTGATTCTGTGGCGCAATTTGCGCGAAACGGCGCCCGCCACCGCAGCCTGATGCTGGCGCGGGGCCGGTGATCTGTGGGATAATTCCACGTTTCCAATGGCTTACGTTAGTTGAGACGCATTTTATGGTAGCGCAAACGCTTTACGACAAATTGTGGCAGGACCATCTCGTGCATGAAGACGCGGATGGCACCGGTTTGATTTATATCGACCGCCACCTTGTGCATGAGGTGACCAGCCCTCAGGCCTATGAAGGATTGAAACTTGCCGGGCGCAAAGTCTGGCGTATCAGTTCTATTGTGGCGACGGCCGACCACAACACGCCGACCAAAGACTGGAACAAGGGCATCATGGATCCGGTGTCGCGTCTGCAGGTTGAAACGCTGGACGCCAATATCAAGGAATCCGGTGCACTCAGCTATTTTCCGTTTCGTCACGAGCGCCAGGGCATTGTGCATGTGATCGGCCCCGAAAACGGCGCCACATTGCCGGGCATGACCGTGGTGTGCGGCGATTCGCATACCAGCACACACGGCGCCTTCGGCTGCCTCGCTTTTGGCATTGGCACTTCCGAAGTCGAGCACGTGATGGCGACGCAATGCCTGACACAGAAAAAAACCAAAGCCATGCAGGTGGTGGTTGACGGTGTTGCCGGCCCCGGTGTCGGCGCCAAGGATATTGCGCTGGCCATCATCGGCAAGATCGGTACCGCCGGCGGCACCGGTTATTCGCTTGAATTCGCCGGCAGCGCGATACGCGCGCTGTCGATGGAAGGCCGCATGACTTTGTGCAATATGGCGATCGAGGCCGGCGCGCGCGCCGGCATGGTGGCGGTTGATGACACCACGATCAATTACGTGAAAGGCCGTCCGCTGGCGCCGACCGGCGCGGTGTGGGAGTGCGCCGTCGCTTACTGGCGCACGCTCAAAAGCGATGACGGCGCGAAGTTCGATAGCGTCGTGACGCTTGATGCGGCGGCAATACAACCGCAGGTGACCTGGGGAACTTCGCCGCAGATGGTAACAACGGTCGACGGTTTCGTGCCGGATCCGGCAAAAGAAAAAGATCCGATCAAGCGCGAGGGCATAGAGCGCGCGCTCAAGTACATGGATCTCAAGCCGAACACGCCTATCGTCGAGATCAAACTCGACAAAATTTTTATTGGTTCGTGCACCAACTCGCGAATTGAAGATCTGCGCGCGGCGGCAACCATCGCGCGTGGGCGCAAGGTCGCGTCGAACATCAAGTTGGCATTGGTCGTGCCGGGCTCAGGTTTGGTCAAGCGTCAGGCCGAGCAGGAAGGCCTCGACAAGATATTTATCGAAGCCGGTTTCGAATGGCGTGAGCCGGGCTGTTCGATGTGTCTCGGTATGAACGACGATCAGTTGTCGCCGGGCGAGCGTTGCGCCTCGACGTCGAACCGTAATTTCGAAGGCCGGCAGGGCGCCGGAGGACGCACGCATCTGGTCAGTCCGGTGATGGCTGCCGCTGCTGCAGTGGCTGGACATTTTGTTGATGCACGCAAGCTGTAACAGGACATAGTCATGGAAAAATTTATATCACGCGAAGGTCTGGTGGCGCCGCTCGATCGCGCCAATGTCGATACCGATGCGATTATTCCGAAGCAGTTTCTGAAATCGATACTGCGCACCGGCTACGGTCCGAACCTGTTTGACGAGTGGCGTTATCTCGATCAGGGCGAGCCGGGCAAGGACGACTCGAAACGGCCGCTCAACAAGGACTTCGTCTTGAATCAACCGCGCTATCAGGGCGCGCAGATTCTGCTTGCGCGTGAAAATTTCGGCTGCGGCTCGTCGCGCGAACACGCGCCGTGGGCGCTGCTGCAATATGGATTTCAGGCGGTGATCGCACCAAGCTTCGCCGATATTTTTTACAACAACAGTTTCAAGAACGGACTTTTGCTGATTAAGCTCGATACGAAGATCGTCGATCGCCTGTTCAAAGAGTCCGAGGCGTCGCCGGGTTACCGGCTGGCGATTGATCTCGATCAGCAGAGCATCAGCACGCCGGGTGGCGAGCATTTTTCCTTCGAGATCGATGCGTTCCGCAAGCATTGCCTGAAGAACGGCCTGGATGAAATCGGCTTGACGCTCGCGCATGCCGACAAGATCAAGGCGTTCGAAACCGGCCGGCGCGAGCAGTGCCCCTGGTTGTTTAACTGAAACAAGGGTAATCATGAAGATTGCAGTATTGGCCGGTGACGGCATCGGCCCGGAAATCATCGCACAGGCATTGCGTGTGCTGGAAGTTCTCAAGCGCGATGGCCTCAAGATGGAATTGGAAGAGGCGCCCTATGGTGGCGCCGGTTACGACGCGCATGGTGATCCGCTGCCAGCAACTACGCTCAAGCTCGCGCGCGAAGCCGACGCGGTGCTGTGCGGCGCGGTTGGCGGCCCCAAGTACGATGTGCTGCCGCGCGAAAAGCGTCCCGAGCAGGGCCTCTTGCGCATGCGCAAGGAACTCGGCTTGTTCGCCAATCTGCGGCCGGCAATTCTTTTCGAAGAACTGGCGAGCGCGTCTTCGCTCAAACCGGAACTCGTCGCCGGGCTCGACATCCTGATCCTGCGCGAACTCACGGGCGATATTTATTTCGGCTCGCCGCGCGGCCGCCGCAACAACACAGCCGGCGAGCGCGAAGGCTTCGACACGATGCTTTATTCGGAGCCGGAGATCCGGCGCATTCTCGACGTCGGTTTTCAGGCGGCGATGAAGCGCGGCCGCAAACTCTGTTCGGTGGACAAGGAAAACGTGCTCGAGACGAGCCGTCTGTGGCGCGAAATCGCCAACGACATGGCGAAGAAATATCCCGAGGTTGCGCTGTCGCACATGTATGTCGACAACGCGGCGATGCAACTGGTGCGCGCGCCCAAGCAGTTCGACGTGATTGTCACCGGCAATATGTTCGGCGATATTTTGTCGGACGAGGCGTCGATGCTGACCGGATCGATCGGCATGCTGCCGTCGGCCTCGCTTGACGTGAATAATAAGGGGCTCTACGAACCAGCGCATGGATCAGCGCCCGATATCGCCGGCAAGAATATGGCTAATCCGCTGGCGACCATCATGTCGTCAGCCATGATGCTGCGTTATACGTTTAATCAGGAAGAAGCGGCGCGGCGCATCGAGGCGGCGGTGAAAAAAGTTCTTGCCCAGGGCTATCGTACTGCGGATATTTACGAGACTGAAACCCGCAAAGTCGGCACCAAAGAAATGGGTGATGCAGTGGTGGCGGCGCTGAATTGATACGGCGATTGCGGCGGCTATACAGAAAGAGATCACAGTGAAACGTGTAGGATTTGTTGGCTGGCGCGGGATGGTCGGATCGGTGCTCATGCAGCGCATGCAGGCCGAGCGCGACTTCGACCTCATTGAGCCGGTGTTCTTCACGACTTCGCAGGTCGGCGGCAAGGGGCCGGCGATCGGGCGAGATAGTGCGCCGCTCAAAGACGCTGCCGATATCAATGAGCTGAAGAAGCTCGATGTAATTCTGACCTGCCAGGGCAGCGACTACACGATTGCAACGTACGACAAGTTGCGCGCCGCCGGCTGGCAGGGTTACTGGATTGATGCCGCCAAAACGCTGCGCATGAAGGACGATGCGGTGATCGTGCTTGATCCGGTCAATCTGGCGGTGATCAAGAGTGCGCTGACAAAAGGCGTGAAGAATTATATCGGCGGTAATTGCACGGTCAGTTGCATGCTGATGGGGCTGCACGGTTTGTTCGCGCATGATCTCGTCGAATGGATGACCTGCATGACGTATCAAGCTGCATCCGGCGGCGGCGCCCAGCACATGCGCGAATTGCTGACGCAATTCGGGCTCGTCAATGCGGAAGTGCGCGACCTGCTGGCTGATCCGGCGTCGGCAATTCTTGAAATCGATCGCAAGGTACAGACGAAACAGAATGACGGCTCGCTGCCGATGCAAAATTTCCGCGGCGTGCCGCTCGCCGGCAATCTGATTCCGTGGATCGATCAGGACATGGGCAATGGCATGTCGCTCGAGGAATGGAAGGGCGGCGCCGAGACCAACAAAATACTCGGTCGCGGCGATGCATTTGGCATAACGGCGATCCCGGTCGACAGTCTGTGTGTGCGTGTCGGCGCGATGCGTTGCCACAGCCAGGCACTGACCATCAAGCTTAAGCGCGATGTGCCGATTGACGAATTGTCCGCGATGATTTCGTCGGCAAATCAATGGGTCAGGCTGGTGCCGAACCAGCGCGAGCCGTCGGAACGCGAATTGACGCCGGCGGCAGTGACCGGCGGACTGCGGATCGCGGTCGGGCGTTTGCGCAAGCTGGCAATGGGCGGGCATTACCTGTCGGCGTTTACCGTGGGCGACCAGTTGTTGTGGGGGGCCGCCGAGCCGCTACGTCGTATGTTACGGATTTTATTGGAAAAATAAATTTCTCCGGTTTTGAGTGCATTGCCTTACCGCACGCCGTGTTTGCGGCGGCCGCAATGGCGGGAAATTCGGCCCTTTCTGCTAAAATCGCCAGCGTCTGCGGGAGAATACAAGGATATGGTTAGAGGCAAGGTGAGCTTGCAACCCTAACTATTTGATGTTAATTTACTTGTGGCTGAGAATAATAAGAGGGTAGGCGGTGCGAAAATTGCCGTATAAATCGTGGGTTTTAGCGGGTGTTTTGCTGTTGTCGCCGCTGGTCGCATTTTCAGCCGGACTCGGCAGGCTGACAATTTTGTCGGCTCTCGGTCAGCCGTTGTCGGCGGAAATCGATCTGGTTTCGGTGCAAAAGGATGAGGTCTCCAGCCTCGCCATCCGTTTGGCGCCGCCTGAAGCATTTACCAGGGCCAACATCGTCTTCAGTCCGGCGTTGATCGGTGCGCGCTTGAGTATCGAAAAGCGTGCTGACGGTCAGCCTTACGCAAAAATCGTTTCTTCACGCTCGGTCAACGAGCCGTTCATCAGCGTTCTGGTTGAATTGAGCTGGTCGCGCGGTCGTTTGCTGCGCGAATATACGGCGCTGATTGATCCGCCGAACGTTCCGCCGACGGTCGCTACTGCTGCGCCGGTGGCGCCGCCGGTTGCGGCCGCAGCGCCTGAACCGGCGCCGGTACCGATTATCGCCCCCGCCGCAACTGCGCCGGCTACACCGGCAGCGCCGGTGGCGGAAACCAAACCGGCAGCGAAGGCGCCCGCCGCTGCAAAGCCTGCCGCAGCGCCGGCCGCTGCGAAAGCTGAAGAGCGCCAGTACGGCCCGGTCAAACGCGGCGAAACACTGGCGCGCATTGCGGCCAATGTAAAACCTGAAGGCGTCACGCTCGAACAGACGCTGCTCGGTCTTTATCGCACAAATCCGGATGCATTTAGCGGCAACATGAACCGTTTGAAATCCGGACAGATACTGCGCGTGCCGGAACGAGAACAGCTGGCCGAAGTAGTGCCTGCGGATGCGCTGAAGGAAGTGCGCGTTCAGGCCGCAAATTGGAACACTTATCGCCAGAAAGTGGCGGACGCAGCCGGCGATACACCGGCGAGCGAGTCGCGCGCGGTTGCACGCGGCAAGATTGCGCCGGTCGAGGATAAGGCGGCGACGAAAGAAGCGCCGAAGGAAGTCGTCAAGTTGTCCAAAGGCGAGTCGGCCCCGGGCGGTGGCAAGTCAGGCAAAGGCGCCGGCTCGGCCAAAGATCGTATGCGTGCGCTTGAAGATGAAGCGACGGTGCGTGAAAAAGCGCTGGCGGAAGCCAACGACCGCATTGCCAAGCTGGAAAAAAACATCAAGGACATGCAACGTCTGCTGGAACTGAAAGGCGTTGCACCCGGCAGCAAACCGGAACCGACACCCGCACCGGCCGTCGCCAAAGCCGAGCCGGCGAAAGCTGCGCCGGCCAAGGCTGAGCCGCCCAAAGCCGAACCGGCCAAAGAGGCGCCGAAGGCAGAGCCGGTGAAAGATGCCGCGAAAGCCGAACCTGCGAAGGATGCGGCCAAAGCCGAGCCGGCAAAGGATGCCGCCAAGGCAGAACCTGTCAAGGATGCCGAGAAGGCGCCTGAAGCGCCCAAAGCGGAAGCGCCGCCTGCGCCCAAACCGAAACCCAAAATTGTCGCGCCGCCGTCCCCGCCGCCCGAGCCGGATCTGCTGGATCAATTGACTTCCGACCCGCTCTACATGGGAGGCGCCGGACTGCTCGCAGTGCTCGGTATCGGCGGTTATGTATTCATGCGCCGGCGTCGCGCGCGCGCCGACGACGAGGACGAAGCGCCCGCTGCCAAGGGTAAGGGCGCTGCCGCCGCGGCAGGCGTTGCCGCCGCGGCCGTGGCAGTCGCCGCACCGGTCGTCGCGCAGGCCTCGGTGGATGACGTTGATCCGCTAGCTGAGGCGGATTTGTATTTGAATTTCGGGCGCGATACGCAAGCCGAAGAAGTGTTGAAAGACGCGCTGGCGAAGAATCCGAATCACGAAGAAGCGAAACTTAAACTCCTGCAAATTTACGCCGGTCGCAAGGACAAGGACTCGTTCGAGAAAATCGCCAAGGATCTGCACGCGCAAACCAGCGGCGGCGGTGACAACTGGGTCAAAGCCGCGGGTATGGGCTATGCGCTTGATCCGGACAATATTCTGTACGAAGCAGGGCGCTCTGCGCCTGCGGCGGAAATGCCTGCCACTGCCGGTGTAGCCGGCACGGATCTCGATTTCGATCTCGAGTTGGCGCCGGATGGAACTGCCACCGGCACCAAGACCGATTTCGACATCGACAGCGGCAAAACCGTGATGATGAAACCGGGCGAACTGGCAGGTCTCGCCGCCGCCGATATGTCGGCTACGCAGGACATTACCGCCGACTCCGGTGCGGCGCGCGCAGCCGTGGAGAGTGAAGCGGCGTCGCCGGATTTCACCCTGAATGTTCCAGCCGCAGCGAGCAGCGCGTCCGTCGAACCGGATTTTACGCTCGACAGCACTCCTCCCGCCGCCGACGATATGACGCAGACCAACGTCAAACTCGAAGCGGGCGAGGGCGGCAACATGATTGACTTCAATTTCGATTCCACAGCGATGACCGCGCCTGCCCCCGATGCTGTGGCGCCTGCGGAGCCGGCATTTTCGCCAAACGCAACGATGGTGATGACGCCCGAGAATCAGGAAAAGGCGGCAGGACTTGATGTCGATTTCGAACTTGGCAAAACCGGCAAGGTGGACGCCGAGATTCCGATGTTGCCCGAGTTGAATCTGGAACTGCCGGTCGATATTGGCGCAGCACCGGCAGCTGAGCCGGCCGCACCTTTGCTGCCGGACCTCAAGCTCGACGATATCAGTCTCAATTTTGAAATTCCCACCGACGAACCGGCTGCTGCTGCACCTGCTGCCGCTGAAGGCGGCGCCAAGGACGATCATTGGTACGATGTGCAAACCAAGTTCGATCTGGCCAAGGCTTATCAGGAAATGGGCGACAAGGACGGTGCGCGCGAAATCCTGCAGGAAGTAATCAAGGACGGCGACGCCGCGCAGCAGGCAGAGGCCAAAGCGCTGCTCGACTCGCTCACCTGATCCGGTCCGTTTAGAGATAACGCTGCCGCCCGGTGACTGACCGGGCGGCAGTTTTTTTTGGGGGCATCCGATGGCGCGTATCGCCCTTGGCATCGAATACGACGGCAGCGGTTTCTGCGGCTGGCAGACGCAGCCGAGCGGCTGCGCGGTGCAGGATGTCATTGAAAAGGCGCTCGCCGGGATTGCCGGACACGCGGTAGCAACAATATGCGCGGGGCGCACGGATTCCGGTGTGCATGCGACTGCACAGGTGGTGCATTTCGACAGCGATGCGCTGCGCCCCGAATCGGCGTGGACACGCGGCGTCAATGCGCTGCTGCCGGATTCTGTTGCGGTGCCGTGGATGTTGCCGGTGGCAGAAGATTTTCATGCGCGCTACGGCGCACTGGAGCGGCGCTATCGTTACCTGTTGCTCGATCAGGCCGTGCGGCCGGCGCTGAATCGCAATCACGTCGGCTGGATACATCAGGTGCTGGAGATCGAACCCATGCGTGCTGCCGCCGTTGCATTGCTGGGGAGACACGACTTCAGCGCGTTTCGCTCGGCCGAATGTCAGGCGAATTCACCGGTGCGCGAACTGCGCGAACTGACTATCGACCGCTGCGGTGATTACGTCGTTTTCGAACTGGTTGCCAATGCCTTCCTGCATCATATGGTGCGCAATATCGTCGGTTCGCTGGTCTATGTCGGCGCCGGCCGGCAGCCGCCGCAATGGCTGCGCGAGGTTCTCGACGGTCGTGATCGCGCGCGCGCCGCGCCGACGATTTCCGCGGCAGGTTTGTATTTGAGCGGCGTGAGTTACGATGCAAAATTCGCTCTGCCGCAGCAGCGGCGCAGCGTATGGTTTAATGTTTCAGGATTATGACTACTGCCATCAAAATTTGCGGCTTGACGCGCGTCGAAGATGCACTTGCTGCTGCGCAGTCGGGGGCGCACGCGCTGGGCTTTGTTTTTTATCCGCGCAGCCCGCGCTATATCGAACCAGCGCGCGCGGCGGAAATCATATGCCGGCTGCCGCCCTTCGTTACGCCGGTCGGGCTTTTTGTCAATGCCGAGGCAAATGACGTCGAACGCGTACTCGATGCGGCGCCGCTCGACCTGCTGCAGTTTCACGGCGAAGAAACGCCGCAATATTGCGCGCAGTTTCGCCGACCATACATCAAGGCGCTGCGCGTCAAACCCGGCGTGGATTTGTTACAATACGCGTGTCAATACGAAGGCGCGCGCGGTTTGTTGCTCGACGCCTTTGTCGAGGGTACGCACGGCGGCACCGGTGCCAATTTTGACTGGAATCTGATTCCGGCTGAATTGCCTTTGCCGATAGTGCTGTCGGGTGGATTAAATGCCGGCAATGTTGCTGCGGCGATCCGGCGTGTCAGGCCTTACGCCGTTGATGTCAGTTCCGGCGTCGAAGCGGTGCCAGGTATCAAAGACGCGCAGAAAATGGCCGATTTTTTTCAAGGTGTACGCGATGCAGATGGGTGATCTACCCGACGACAAGGGTCATTTCGGACCGTACGGCGGCGTGTTTGTCGCCGAGACATTGATTGAAGCGCTCGATCAGTTGAAGGCGGCTTACGCAAAATACCGCGAAGACCCCGAGTTTTGCGCCGAGTTCGACTACGAACTCAAGCACTATGTCGGGCGTCCCAGTCCCGTCTACCACGCGCGCCGCTGGAGCGAACATTTCGGCGGTGCGCAGGTTTATCTGAAACGCGAAGATCTCAATCACACCGGCGCGCACAAGATCAACAACACGGTCGGTCAGGCCTTGCTGGCGCGGCGCCTCGGCAAAAAACGCATCATTGCGGAGACTGGCGCCGGACAGCACGGCGTCGCCAGCGCGACGGTGGCGGCGCGTTACGGCATGGAATGCGTTGTTTACATGGGTTCCGAAGACATCAAGCGCCAGGCGCAGAACGTCTATCGCATGAAATTGCTTGGCGCCTCGGTGGTGCCGGTGGAATCGGGATCAAAAACGCTCAAGGACGCGCTCAACGAAGCGATGCGCGACTGGGTCACCAATGTGGACAGTACTTTCTACATTATCGGCACTGTCGCCGGTCCGCATCCCTATCCGATGATGGTGCGCGATTTTCAGTCGGTCATCGGCAAAGAGTCGGTCTGGCAAATGGAAGAACTCGCCGGCCGCCAGCCCGATGCGGTGCTGGCCTGCGTCGGCGGCGGCTCCAACGCGATGGGGATTTTCCATCCGTATATTGCGCATAAAAATGTGCGCCTGATCGGCGTTGAAGCGGCAGGGTTGGGGCTCGAAAGCGGTAAACATGCAGCGACCCTGTGTGCCGGTAAACCCGGTGTGTTGCACGGCAACCGCACTTATCTGATGCAGGACGACAACGGCCAGATCATCGAAACGCATTCGATTTCCGCCGGCCTCGATTATCCCGGCGTCGGCCCCGAGCACGCTTGGCTGAAGGACAGCGGGCGCGCCGAGTACGTTGCTATCACGGACGATGAAGCGCTGGCCGCATTCCATAAGCTATGCCGGCTCGAAGGCATTATTCCCGCGCTCGAATCAAGCCACGCGCTTGCCTATGCGGCGAAAATCGCACCGTGCATGAAAAAAGACCAGACCCTGCTGGTCAACCTTTCGGGCCGCGGCGATAAGGATATGCATACGGTCGCCGAGAAATCGGGAATTGTGTTTTAGTTCATGTCACGTATAACCGCCACATTTACCGCGCTGCGCGAACAAAAGCGCAAGGCTCTGATACCGTTTGTTACCGCAGGCGACCCCGATCAAGCGACGTGCGTGCCGTTGATGCATGCACTGGCCGCCGCTGGCGCTGACGTGATTGAACTCGGTGTGCCGTTTTCCGATCCGATGGCCGACGGCCCGACCATACAGCGTTCCAGCGAGCGTGCGCTGCGCAATGGCACATCACTCAAAATAGTTCTCGGTTTTGCCGCAGAATTCCGCAAGACCAACAATCGCACGCCGGTCGTGCTGATGGGTTATGCCAATCCGATCGAAGCGATGGGCTACGATAAATTTGCTGCCGCTGCAGGTGAAGCCGGCGTTGACGGCGTGCTGGTGGTTGACTACCCGCCCGAAGAATCGCTGAAGTTATCCGCCCTGCTCGAAAAAAACGGCATTGATCCGATTTTTCTGATCGCGCCGACTTCAATAGACTCGCGCATCGAAGAGATTGCAAAACTGGCGCGCGGCTACGTCTATTATGTTTCCCTGCGCGGCGTTACCGGCTCGGCCAATCTGAATGTTGAAGAAATCAGGAAGAAACTCGCTGAGTTGCGCGTGCGCGTAAAAATTCCGATCGGGGTCGGTTTCGGCATACGCGACGGCAAAACCGCGCGCGCAGTCTCCGAAATTGCCGACGCCGTGGTGATCGGCAGCCGGCTGGTTGAGGAAATCGAGAAAAGCCCGCCGGGGCGCGTGCTGGACAACGTGTCGGTTCTGGTCAAGGATATGCGCGCAGCCATCGATGGCCGATAAGGGGATGTCATGAGCTGGTTACAAAAGCTGCTGCCACCAAAGATCAAGCGCGACGCCGGGAGTCCGAAGAAGGTCGTGCCCGAAGGCCTGTGGAGCAAGTGCGAGGCCTGCGAGGCGGTGCTCTATCGCACCGATCTGGAAAAAAATCTGTTCGTCTGCCCCAAGTGCAGTCATCACGACCGCCTGTCGGCGCGCGACCGCCTCGATGTGCTGCTCGACGTCGAAGGGCGTTTTGAAATCGGCGCTGAAGTATTGCCGGTCGATACGCTGAAGTTTCGCGACAGCCGGCGTTATGCCGAACGGCTCGACGAGGCGCGCAAGGACACGGAAGAGGGAGACGCGCTGGTAGTCATGCAGGGCAGCATCAAAGCGGTGCCGCTGGTAGTTGCCGCATTTGAATTCCGTTTTCTCGGCGGCTCGATGGGTTCGGTGGTCGGCGAACGTTTTGTGCGCGGCGTGCAGATTTGCGTCGAACAGAAACTGCCTTTCGTCTGCATCACCGCCAGCGGCGGCGCGCGCATGCAGGAAGGCCTGCTGTCGCTGATGCAGATGGCGAAGACCTGCGCAGCGCTGACGCAATTGAGCGCTGAACAACTGCCGTTTATTTCGATCCTGACCGATCCCACGATGGGCGGCGTGTCGGCGAGCTTCGCCATGATCGGCGACGTCGTCATTGCCGAGCCCGGCGCCCTGATCGGCTTCGCCGGTCCGCGCGTGATCGAGCAGACGGTGCGCGAAACGCTGCCGGAAGGATTCCAGCGCTCCGAATTCCTGCTTGAACACGGCGCCATCGACATGATCGTCGACCGCCGTGAAATGCGCGACAAGATAGCGGGCCTTGTCACGCTGCTGCTCCGGCAGCCGGCGGCAGCCTGAGCGGCGCAAATTCAGACTTGAATCATTCGGCAACGCTGGAGCAGTGGCTCGGGTATCTTGAGCAACTGCATCCGCAGGCGATTGCACTGGGGTTGGACCGCGTCGACGAAGTGCGTCGTGCCCTAGCCATCAAACCCGCTTATCCGGTCATCGCCGTTGGCGGTACCAACGGTAAAGGCTCGTGCTGTGCAATGCTCGAGGCCGTGCTGCTGCACGCCGGTTACCGAGTGGGTTGCTACACCTCACCGCATTTTTTGCACTACAACGAACGCGTAAAGGTCGGCGGCCGTGCCGTCGACGATGCGGCACTGTGCGCGGCGTTTGCGCGCATCGAGCAGGCGCGCGGCGATATTTCACTGACGTATTTTGAATTTGGTACGCTGGCGGCGATGCTGATATTCGCCGATGCCGGTATTGATGCCGGCATACTCGAAGTAGGGCTGGGCGGCCGCCTTGATGCGGTCAACATCTTCGATGCCGATTGCGCCATCGTCGCCAGCGTCGACCTTGATCATCAAAGCTATCTGGGCGATACGCGCGAGGCCATCGGTTTCGAAAAAGCCGGCATCTACCGCGGTGGCCGCGCGGCGATCTGCGCCGATGCCGATCCGCCACATTCGCTGCTTGCGCATGCAAAGACGATAGGTGCCGACTTGATGCTGATCGATCGCGATTTCGGCTACGTTGCCGACACCCGGCAATGGCGTTATTGGGGGCCGCGCGCCAAACGCAACGGGCTGCCGTGGCCGGCGTTGCGCGGTCGCTGCCAGCTCGCCAACGCCGCGGCCTGTATTACCGCGCTCGATGCGCTGCGCGACCGTTTGCCGCTGACTGCTGCCGATCTGCGCGGCGGTTTGTTGACGGCGGAAATAGCCGGGCGTTTTCAGGTGCTGCCGGGGCGGCCGCTGGTGGTGCTGGACGTTGCGCACAATCCGCAGGCGGCGCGTGTGCTGGCGGCGAACCTTGCGGAATTGCCGGAATCCAAGGGGGGGGTAGTCGCGGTATGTGGAATGCTTGCTGATAAGGACATTGCCGGCGTGATCGGCGCGCTGAAAACCTCGTTTACGCGCTGGCACATTGCGGATTCCACAGGGCCGCGCGGTGCGACGGCAAACGATCTGGATGCAGCACTCAGGCAGGCGGCTGTCAATGCGCCGGTCGCGCACTATTCGAGTGTGGCGGCGGCCTGGCGCGAAGCCTGCAAAAATGCGCGGGACGATGATAAAATCATCGTTTTCGGATCGTTTCTAACCGTCGCTGCGGTAATGCATGAACAGCAGCTCAACAGGACAGGGTGAGGCTTCCGGATTTCAAGGTCATGGCGATACCGATTAGCGAAGAAGAACTGCAACTTAAAAAGCGCGCGCGCCGTCGTCTGATCGGCGCCATTGCACTGGTGACTGTGGTCGCCGTATTTTTGCCGATGGTGCTCGATCACGAGCCCAAGTCCGTCAGTCAGGACATCAGCATCCAGATTCCCTCGCAGAACGCGGGAACATTCACTTCCAAGATTGTGCCGGTAGTGCCGGGCGGCAGCGATACCAAGAGTGCGCCTGTAGCCGAGGCGCCGCCTGCGGCAGCGCCGGTTGAGGCGCCGAAAGTCGCCGTCGCGCCGCCGCTGCCGCCCGCCGCAAAAGACAGCGAGGCAGCGCCGCCTAAAACGCCGCCAGTCGAACCCAAGCCCAAGGTAAAAGCGCCGCCGGTGGTTGATTCTGAAGCCGCACCGCCGAAACCGGCGGTTGCGGAGGCGAAACCGGAACCCAAGGTAAAACCCAAGGCCAAGCAGGCCAAGGCCGAGGCGCGCGATAGCGGCAACTTCGTCGTGCAGGTCGCAGCCTTGAATGATGTCGACAAGGCCAAACAGATGCGCGAGCAGATCGCCGCTGCCGGCGTCAAGGCCTACACCGAGGTGGTGCCAACGACCAAAGGCAATGTCACCCGTGTGCGCGCCGGACCTTTCGCCTCGCGCGAGGCCGCCGAAAAAGCGCGCGACCGCCTGAAAGAACTGGGTCTCGCCGGCAACGTGGTGCCCAAATAACAGCCATGACCTGGATCGATTACGCAGTGTTGGCAATCATCGGCGTATCGGTCCTGTTGAGCATCATCCACGGTTTCGTGCGTGAACTGCTGTCGCTGGCGTCGTGGATAGTGGCATTCCTGGTGGCGCAGTTTTTCGCGGTCGAGGCGGCCGCGCTGTTGCCGCAGGCGATTCCGTATGAATCCGTGCGCCTGCTGGCAGGCTTTCTGCTTGTATTCCTGACTGTGCTGCTGCTCTCGACATTATTGGCGATCGCCATATCCAGCCTGATCAAGCGCGCCGGACTTGGCGCGGCCGACCGCATGCTCGGCGCGGTATTCGGGCTGGTGCGCGGCCTTGCGGTGGTCACGGTGGCCGTGCTGATGGCCGGACTCACCGCGCTACCGAGTACGCCGGCATGGCGTCAGGCGATGAGCAGTGCACCACTCGAAGCACTGGCGAACACGATCAAGCCGTGGTTGCCATCCGATTTATCGAAGCACATCAACTATGGGTAGATAACGTTATGTGCGGCATTATGGGCGTGGTTGCAAAAAATCAGGTGAACCAGTTGCTCTACGACGGCCTGCTGGTGTTGCAGCATCGCGGGCAGGATGCTGCGGGTATCGCCACTGCAGAGGGTGCGACCTTTCACATGCACAAGGGCGGCGGCATGGTGCGCGACGTCTTTCGCACGCGCAATATGCGTGCGCTGCTCGGTGCTTGCGGCATCGCGCATACGCGTTATCCGACTGCCGGCTCGGCGTGGTCGGCGGCTGAATCGCAGCCGTTTTACGTCAATTCGCCGTTCGGCATCGTGCTCGGTCACAACGGCAATCTGACTAATACCGATCAATTGAAAAGCGAGCTGTTCCGCCAGGACCTGCGCCACGTCAACACCAATTCCGATTCGGAAGTTTTGCTAAATGTGCTGGCGCATGAGCTGCAGGAGGGTGCGGCCAACTACAAACTCGATCCGGCGACCATATTCAAGGCGGTCTCCGGCGTGCACCGGCGTTGCCGCGGTGCGTATGCCGTGGTGGCGATGATTGCCGGCTATGGCCTCCTGGCGTTCCGCGATCCGTACGGTATACGGCCATTGATCTATGGCAAGCAGGAAACCGAATTCGGTACCGAATACATGCTGGCTTCGGAGTCGGTGGCGCTCGATGCGCTCGGTTTTGAAGTAGTGCGCGACATTGCGCCGGGCGAAGCGGTGTTTATCGATGAAGACGGCCATTTTTATGCGCAGCAGTGCGCAGTGAAGTCGTCGCTCAACCCCTGTTTGTTCGAATATGTTTACCTGGCAAGGCCGGATTCGGTGATGGACGGTATTTCCGTCTACGAAACGCGCTTGCGCATGGGCGAAAGCCTCGCCGACAAGATCAAACGCCAGCACTCGAATCTCGACATCGATGTGGTGATCCCGATTCCGGATTCGAGCCGTCCGGCGGCGATGCAGCTCGCCAACCGGCTGAATCTGCCGTATCGCGAAGGCTTTATCAAAAACCGCTACATCGGCCGCACCTTCATCATGCCGGGCCAGTCGGCGCGGCGTAAATCGGTGCGGCAGAAACTCAACGCAATCGGCATGGAGTTCAAGGGCAAGAACGTGATGCTGGTCGATGACTCGATCGTGCGCGGCACCACCAGCCGCGAAATCGTGCAGATGGCGCGCGAAGCGGGTGCGCGCAAGGTGTTTTTCGCTTCGGCGGCGCCGCCTGTGCGCTTCCCGAACGTTTACGGCATCGACATGCCGACGCGCGACGAATTGATTGCGACCGGCCGCAGCGACGAGGAAATCGCGCGCGAAATCGGTGCCGATCAGTTGATTTACCAGGATCTGAGCGCGCTGATCGACGATGTGCGCTCGGTCAATCCGCTGGTGACGCGTTTCGAAGACTCATGCTTCAGCGGCAACTACATAACGGGCGATGTGACGCAGGAATATCTCGACAGTGTCGAGGCGCAACGCCGCAACGGTGCAATGCAGGACAGGTCGGCGGCATCACAGCTTGATCTGAATCTCGAAGTCGTCGACTGAACCGGAGGAGATGAAAATGAATGTGACACGATGGATTGTGACAGCAATGCTGGCCACCACAACATTTTTGCTGCCGGCATGCGTGCTTGCTGCCGACGAATCTCCCTGGTACGGCGGCGCCGGTGTCGGCCATAGCGATGCCAAACGACCCGGCAGCTGGGCCGAACAGGCGGATCTCGCTTTCCGCGGACAGGGCGTGACCAGCCTGACAACAATCAACAGCGGTGACACCTCGTGGAAGCTATTCGGCGGCTATCAATACAACGAACACGTCGCGGTCGAGGCGGCCTATGCGCGGCTCGGCAAATACGGCGGCAGTTCGCGCGTCACGGCACCGGCAGCGGGCAGCGGCGCCGGTACCTGGGATGCGAGCGCTTTCAGTCTCGCTGCAGTAGGTAGTCTGCCGATTCACGAAAACCGCGTCGCAGCAACCGGTAAACTCGGACTTGCCTACACGCATCTCGACGTCAATGCGACGGCCACCGGCGGTGCATTGACCGCAGTGTCCAACCAGTCCAATGACCGCGTCAATCTGTTGCTCGGTGTCGGCATACGTTTCGATCTGACTAAAAAGTTCGGCGTGCGCGCCGAATACGAGCATTACACCAATGTCGGCGACGCCAGCAAAACAGGCCAGACTGCGATCGCCATCTGGTCGCTCGGCGGCTACTTCCGCTTTTGATTGACCGGGCAGCGCAGTTTGACAAGGGCTTTGTTAGCGGTTAGATTCTCGATTGCGCCGATTTGAAATCAGCTTGCGGGCGCCGCCGGTTCCACGGAACCAGTGAAAAATAAATACGGCTAAAGCGAGCCAGAGAACCCGGTCCGCGCAAGCTGATCGGGTTTTTGCTTTTGAAGAATGGAAAACGACATGGACAAATATCAACTGGACACACTGGCGGTGCGCGCCGGTATCGAGCGCAGCCAGTTCGGCGAACATTCCGAGGCCTTGTACCTGACCTCGAGTTTTGTTTTCAAATCGGCGGCGCAGGCGGCGGAGCGTTTCGCCGAGCGCGAAAAGGGGCCGATCTATTCGCGTTTCACCAATCCGACGGTCAATGTGTTCGAACAACGTCTCGCTGCGCTTGAGGGGGCTGAGTGCTGTATTGCGACGGCTTCCGGCATGGCGGCGATCCTGGCGATGACCATGGGCCTGTTGAAAGGCGGCGACCACGTCATCGTCTCGCAAAGTGTGTTCGGTTCGACGATCCAGTTGTTCGTCAATATTTTCAAAAAATTCGGGCTCGAGTCGACATTCGTTTCGGCAACCGACGTGTCAGCGTGGCAAAAAGCCGTCAAACCGAACACCAAGCTGCTGTTTCTGGAAACGCCGTCGAATCCGCTGACGGAAATTTCAGACATCGCGGCGATTGCGGCAATCGCGCACAAGGCCGGCGCGCTGCTGGCTGTCGACAATTGTTTCTGCACGCCGGTATTGCAAAAGCCGCTTGAACTCGGCGCCGATATCGTGATTCATTCGGCGACCAAATATCTCGACGGGCAGGGCCGCGTGCTCGGCGGCGCGGTGCTCGGCCGCCGCGACGTTATTCACGCCGGCGTGTTCGGTTTTCTGCGTACCGCTGGCGTGACGCTGTCGGCATTCAATGCCTGGGTGATCCTGAAAGGGCTGGAGACTCTGCGTATCCGCCTCGAGGCGCAGTCGGCCTCTGCGCTGGAACTCGCGCGCTGGCTGGAAAAACAAACGGGCATCGAACGTGTTTACTACCCGGGCCTGCCGTCGCATCCGCAGCACGCGCTGGCAATGCAGCAGCAAAAGAGTGGCGGCGGCATCGTCGCCTTCGATGTTAAAGGTGGTAAAGACGGGGCGTGGAAGGTTGTCGACAATACGCGCCTGCTGTCGATCACGGCGAATCTCGGCGACACTAAAACGACCATCACGCATCCGGCGACCACTACGCACGGTCGCATCACGCCGGAGGCGCGCGCGGCCGCTGGTATTCGCGATGGGCTGTTGCGTGTGGCGGTGGGGCTGGAAGCGCTCGAAGATCTTAAAACCGATCTCGCGCGTGGTTTGAGCTAGGGAAGGCTCTGAACACGTTCCGTTCGCTCTGAGCCTGTCGAAGGGTGAACGGGTTAGCACATCCGCTTTTTATGTGCACTCCGTTCATGGTTCGACAAGCTCACCACGAACGGGGTGGCTATGCAGGGATTCCCTGTCGCAACAAAACAAAAGGGGGCGTTAAGCCCCCTTTGTGTTGGTGCTGCGTGCCGCGATCAGTCGGCTTTGACGCCGGCTTTCTGCACGACCTTGCGCCAGGTCTCGATGTCGCGTTTGATTGTGGCGCCGAATTGTTCCGGCGTGCCACCGGCGGCAGTTACGCCGTCGCCGGACAGTTTTTCCTGCATGTCCTTGTTCTGCAGAATCTTGTTCAGCTCGCTGTTCAGGCGATCGACAACCGGACGCGGCAGATTTTTCGGGCCGATCAAACCATGCCACAACACCGTTTCGTAACCCTTGAGCCCTGATTCATTGACGGTCGGCACGTTAGGCAGCGCGTCGATGCGTTTCGGCGTTGTTACAGCAATCGCGCGCAGGCGGTTGCTGCGCACCTGCGGCATGGCTACCGCGATGCTGCTGAACAGCAACTGCGTTTGCCCGGCAATGGTGTCGGTCAGCGCGGGGCCCGTGCCCTTGTACGGCACGTGGACCATTTTGATGCCCGCCATATCGCTGAAGAGCTCGGTGGCCAGATGAATAATGCTGCCGGCGCCGCTCGACGCATAAATCAGTCCGCCCGGTTTCTGTTTGCCGAGGGCGATCAGTTCCTTGATGTTTTTCGCCGGCAGGGCCGGATGTACCACCACCAGAAACGGGCCCTGCGACAACTGTATGATCGGCGTGATGTCGTTGACCGGATCAAAATTGATTTTGAACAGGCTCGGGTTGACCGAGTAGCTACCGGCGATCAGCGTCAGCGTATAACCGTCGGCCGGCGATTTGGCGCCGATCTCCGCGCCCAGTGTACCGCCCGCACCCGGGCGGTTATCGACGATGACGGGTTGCCCCATCGCTTCGGTGAGTTTGGTTGCGGCAACGCGCGCGATAAAATCGGTGCCGCCGCCCGGCGCAAACGGTGCGATGATGCGCACCGCCTTGGCAGGATAATTCTGCGCAGATGCATTTTGCGCCATTGCCACGCACAATAGTGAGGCTGTCGCTGCAAGAATTCGAACCATGATTTCTCCTCCCGGAATCTGAGGCCGCAAGTTTAAAGGCGATTCGACCGCTAATCCAGCGCGAAAAATGCAAATGGCGAAAACTATCCGCGTAATAGTGCTGCTGATCGTCCTGCTGGCGGTTGCCCAGAGTGCCTGGAAAGCCCGTACCCGCACCACCGACTGGACGGAAACCCTGCGCGTCACGGTCTACCCGATCAACGGCGACGGCAGCGCGGCCGCCGACGCTTATATTGCGGCGTTGCGACGGCCGGTGCTTGAGCCGTTGCCGGTTTTCATGCGCGCGCAGGCGCAGAGCTACGGCCTGACGCTGCGCGATCCGGTCGATCTCACGCTGGCGCCGCGCGTTGCTGATCGTCCGCCGGCGCCGCCGCTGCGCGGCAGTGCGTTTGAAACCGCCGTCTGGAGTCTGCACATGCGCTGGTGGGCATGGCGTCACGACGGTTACGACGGGCCAAAACCGCATGTGCGCGTGTTCGTTCAATATTTCGCGCCGCTCAGCAACCGCGCGCTCGCGCATTCGGTCGGCCTGCGTCAGGGCATGATTGTTGTCGCCAACGCGTTTGCCACTACGGATGAGGAGGGCGCCAACAACGTGGTGATCGCGCACGAATTACTGCATACCTTTGGCGCCACCGACAAATACGACCCCGTCGACAACATGCCGGTCTACCCGGACGGTTACGCCGAACCGCAGGCGCAACCGTTGTTGCCGCAGAGCCGCGCCGAAATCATGGGCGGGCGCATTCCGCGTTCACGCAGTGAGGCAGATATACCGCGCAATCTCGAACAAACGCTGGTTGGCCCGCTGACCGCGCGCGAAATCAACTGGAAGAAGTAGGGCGGCGCTACAACGCACGCAGGATGGCGGCGCCTTTGGCGAGCGTTGCTTCCGATTTGGCAAAACAGAAACGCAGCACACGGTCGCAATGCGCATCGTGATAAAACACCGAAATTGGAATTGCCGCAACGCCTTTCTCTTTTGTCAGCCGTACGGCGAGATCGCTGTCTTTCTCATCGGTGATTGCATCGTAGGCAAGGTTCTGAAAAAAGGTGCCGCGCGAGGGCAGCGGCTTGAAGCGCGAACCGGCAAGCTGCGCGAGAAAAAAATCGCGTTTCTGCTGGTAGAAGGCGTTTAATGAAAGATAGGCGTTGCGATCCTTCATGTGTTCAGCCAGCACGTGTTGCAACGGGCCGTTGGCGACGAACACATTGAACTGGTGCACCTTGCGGAATTCCGCCATCAGTTCCTTCGGCGCCAGCACATAGCCCATTTTCCAGCCGGTTACGCTGTAGGTTTTGCCGAATGAAGACACTACAAAGCTGCGTTCGGCGAGCCCCGGAAAGCGCGACACGCTCTCGTGCTGCCCGCCGTCGTAAATCAGGTGCTCGTAGACTTCGTCGCTGACTACCACGATGTTGGTGTTGCGCAAAATCCCTTCAAGCGCGCGCATGTCTTCGGACGAGAGCACGCTAGCAGTCGGATTATTCGGCGTGTTGATAATCAGCATGCGCGTTTTCGGCGTAATCGCGCGCCCGACCGCCTGCCAGTCGATGCTGTAGTCCGGATATTGCAGGCGCACGTAAACCGGTTTGCCGCCGTTGACTTCAATCGCCGGCACATAGCTGTCGTATGCCGGCTCGAACACAATGACTTCGTCGCCGGGGCGCACAAAAGCACTGACCGCGGTAAAAATGCCGTAGGTCGCGCCGGGCACCACGGTAACTTCGTGTTCCGGATCGTAGCTGGTGCCGTATAACGCGGCGGATTTTTCAGCGATGATTTCGCGCAACGCCGGCACGCCGGCCATCGGCGGGTACTGATTCAGTCCGGCGTTGAAATATTTCGGAATCAGAGCGCGCAGTGCCGGCGCGCATTCAAAATCCGGAAAGCCCTGCGACAGGTTGATCGCGTTGTGTTCCTGCGCCAACCGCGACATGACGGTGAAGATGGTGGTGCCGACGTTCGGTAGTTTGGAGGCAATCGAGTGGCGGTAAGCGGGCATGGAGTGGTAAAGCTGCGCAGACAGGCAGTCCGATAACAGGTTGATCGAAGTCAGTCGGGTGATGCAAAAAGCTTGCGCACGACACCGCCAGAGGCCGGTCGCCGCCGTCGTTGCCGTGCGCTATGAAAATGGCCGGCTGTCCGGCCGCGCTTTTACTGTTCGAAGATTTCGTTGACCGCCATGATTGAAAGCGAACCTGCGCCGCCCGCATTGTTGACGCCCGACACGGCGTAGATTTTGCGTCCCAGCACTGCGGTGGCAAAACCATGACGCGGCGTCGGCATACGCGCGACCTTGCCCCAGGTGTTGGTCTTCGGATCGTAGACTTCGTGCGCACGGAACACGCCGCCGAAATCGTCGATCCAGCCTTCGCCGCCGAGCACATGTATCTTGCCGTCGACAACCGCGGCGCCCAGGCCGCTGCGTGCGGTCGGCATCGGCGCACGCGTAATCCATGTATCTTTTGCGATGTCGTAAGCTTCGTTCATCGACACGTTGGAAGACCAGCCGCCGGAGAAGCATGAGCCGACGCGTCCGCCAACCACATAGAGCCTGCCGTCGACATGCACGACATCCTGATGATTGCGCGGCAGCGACATCGGTTTTAACTGCTTCCAGGTGTTGGTCTCTGTGTCGAGAACTTCGAGCGTCGCCAGCAATTCAACCGGGCTGCCGCCGCTCAAGCCATCGGGCATATTTGCGCCGGTCGGAATTTTTGCGCCCCCGACCACATAAATCTTCGTGCCGACTGCTACGGCCGACAAGGCGCCGCGCGGTGTCGGCATATCGGGCAGGGCGCTCCACGTCTGCTTGTCGGTGTCGAAGACCCACGCTTTGCTTTCCGGATACCAGCCGTTCTTGCCTGAATCCGGTAGACGGAATCCGCCGAACACATAGAACTTGTTGCCGACCACTGCGCTGCTGCCGTGATGCACGGGCACCGGGTTGCTCGGCAACTGCGTCCACTGTTTGCCGGCCGGATCGAACTTCCAGAATATGCCCATTGGCTTGCTCACCGGATCCTGCCCGCCATAGACGTAGATGTTGCCATTGAGGCTGCCCCCGATGACTTCATTGGCGCCCTGCGGTATTGGCGGGCCCTGCGTCCACGCGCCCTGCGCAAACGCCTGTGCCGTGGCAAAACACAATACCAGCGCCAGCCAAAGGCTGCTGCTGCGTTTTCCGTTCCTTGTCATGATCGTCCCCTCCGTGAGCTAGTGCGTTGAATGATATTTTTTTATTCAGCCAGCAGCAGCCGGATGTCGTGAACCACGTCCGCCAGCGGTTGCTCGTATCGGAACAATACTCGCGTCTCGCCTCTTCTGTCGATAGCGTAATAGCCGGTGCTGTGATCCATTGTGTAGTTACCGCCGCTGGTCGGCACTTTCTGGTAGAACGTTTTGAAGGCGCGGGCGGCCTCGCGCGTTGCCGCCGCGTCGCCCGATAGCGCCAGAAAGCCGGGGTCGAACGCCGGCACGTAGGCTGCCAGCAGTTTCGGCGTATCCCGTTCCGGATCGACCGTCACGAACAACACCTGCACACGCTTGCGCTCGCTTTCGTTGAGCGACTTCACGACCGATGCCAATCCCGCCAGCGTAGTGGGGCAGACGTCGGGGCAATAGGTAAACCCGAACGCAATGATGGCGACCCGGCCTTTGAAATCCGCCGGCGTGCGCGGTTTGCCGTCGTGGCCGGTCAGGCGATAGCTGCCGCCGTAACCCTGTCCGGTGACGTCCACGCCCTTGAACGGCTCGGCTGCGCAGCACATCGCAACCCCCAGGAAGGCGCAGAGCAGCACCAGGCAGGCCTTGCTTGCGCTATCAAGGGTCTTCATCACCTCACATCGCCCCGGCAAATTCTGCAACGGGATGATGACCGGCGAAATAGAGCGCGGTGATGGCGGCAGCCGGTGCCGCCGCCGCGGTGCGCCCGCTCAGCACCTTGAAATCATCGCCGAAACCACGCAGCCGTTTTAATACGTGCTCGCGCTGCGCGGGTGTCAGTATTTTTTCGAGGGCAATATAAAACTCGACGCGCCGCTCGAACACCTCGGCCACTGTGCGCTCGTATTCCGGCGTCCGACCGTGCTCCCACTCAAGCAGCCAGGCATGCAGTTTGGGCTGGAATTCCTGGCGCTGCGTGCGCAGCTTGAGCAGTTCTGCAAACTCGGCCTGTCGCCGCAGGCGATCCTGGTGGCGCAGGTGTTCAACCAGCGGGACGGCGTCGAGCATTTGTTCAATGCGTTGTTCCTGTGCGCGAGACAGGTTGCCGGTCCAGTCGTTGATCTGGGAGAGCGTGCGTTTCAGGCGGGCGCGCTTCTGACGGTCAAGGCCGGCGCCGAGATCATGGTCATCGACAAAGTTGCGGTTATCTTTGACCCATTGTTTCGGCAATGTGCGGAGTTGCTCAGTGCTGAGGCTGGTCAGCAGTTCGGCGGCATCGATGATGCCGCGATCGACGATCACCTTGTAACGTTTCTTGAAGCCGTCGACCATCCACAAAATGTCGTCGCGCGTAAGACCGTCGCCGGCGCGGTCGGCGGCGGCATAAACGAATTGCGCGTAATCGGGCAGTTGTTCGCGGCGGTGCCATGCCAGCAGGCGGTTGATGCGCAGCTGGAATTCGTGTTTCTGCTGCGGATCGAAATCGAAATAGTTGTCGGCGCGCCAGCCCAGCAACATGTCGGCCTGATTGTAGGTGAGCTGCATTGCGCTGCAGCCGGCGAGCAGCAGGCCGGTCAGCAGTACGCCCCAGCGAAGGCGGGTGGTCATTCAGAGACTTTCGATGTGCGCGGCCATGCGCCGGCGCATGGTTGCATCCGGCAAGCGTCCGCGGCCGGCCTTGAGATTGTCGCGCAGATGCGCGAGCTTGCCGGTGCCCGGGATAACGCAGGTTACGGCCGGATGGCCGGTGATGTATTTGAGAAAAAACTGCGCCCAGCTGTCGCAATCGAATTCAGCGGCCCATTCCGGCAGCGTCTTGCCGCGCACGCGCGGGAACAGCTCGCCCTGCGCAAACGGGCGGTTGATGATGACGGCGGTGCCGCTGTCGGCGGCGACGCCTAAGAGCCGCGCCTCGGCCTCGCGTTCGGCCAGCGAATAGTTGAACTGCACGAAATCGTATTCGCGCGTCTTCAGCAGTTTTTCCAGCTCGGTATAGGCGCCGGCGTGGTAATGCGTGATGCCGAGGTAGCGCAGCGTGCCGGCCTGTTTCCATTCGCGCATGGTTTTCATGTGCGTGGCGGTGTCCTGTAGATTGTGCACCTGCATGAGATCGATTTTTTGCGTGCGCATCAGTTTGAACGAATTTCGCATCTGCTCGATGCCGGCCTCACGGCCGCTGGTCCATACCTTGGTGGCGAGAAACAGTTTGTCGCGGATGTTCGGCGCGGCGGAGAGATCGCCGGTGCGCGCCTCGGCGCGGCCGTACATCGGCGAGCTGTCGATCGCGCTGGCACCGGCGGCAACGAAACCGCGCATGACTTCGCGCAACTCGGTCATTTCCGGCGCGTCGGCAGCGACGTCCAGTACCACGTAGGTGCCAAGCCCGATCACCGGCAGCAGCTCGCCGCTGCGCGGGATCGCGCGCTTCAACAGCGCGGCTTCAGTGGACACGGCAGGCGTCGCAGTCATGGCAGGCAAGGGCGCAGTCAATGCGGCAGCCGCCATGCCTTGCAGCAGGCGGCGGCGCTGCGGATTGGCAGCGTGGCTGTCGGACTGAGTGGAAGCGGGAATCGTCATGGCGGCTCACCGGCAAATCATAGCAGGATGAACGATGGATAAGCCGCGAGTCTCAATGGCAGGGTCGGAGCGACGTCTCGTAGGTTGGGCTGACGCAGGAAGCCCAATCAATGCACTCACATATTGCACCCCGCACCTGTGCAACGGTCGTTCTTGTCGTATACGTCCACGATGCCGAGTGCTACCGCAATTCCAACAACACACTGCGTAACTCCTTTTGAACACTCTGATGCGGCGTAGGAAATACGTTCTCCGAAAAGGAGCCACGCGACAACGAGCACGATTAACGCACCCAATATCTTGCCGAAGAGCGTGTTTAACTTGCGTGGAGAGGTCGCGTTTGGCTGGGGCTTTGGATTGGATTCGTCATTCATGTTCGCTTCTTTCTTTGAACCTTCAGTTTCGTAGGTTGAGCTTCCCGCGTCAGCCCAACCTACGCGCTATCCTTTTCAGTGTCGAAATTTAACCTCTCCCAAAACGCAAATAGATCTGTTGCGATTGACGAGAAGGATTTCTGAATTTGGTTGAGATCATGAGTGTGAAAGCGGGGTTTCTCAAACGGGGTACGTGGATTTCCAATAAACAATTTGCGATTTTCGTGCTCAGACTCTCTTCCGTAAAACACTGTGTTGTGAGCTAGTTGATTTCTACGAAGGGAATTTTTCGAAGTCTTTTTGCTCAAATCGTCCCAAGAATTCAGAATTCTCTCGTCCGAATGCTTCGCGTTCTTGACTACAGCGTCAACCATATCCAATTTCGCGCGGAAGCCTGTGGTTGAGTAAAAAGTGGACGATACCGCTTCATAAGATGGCGACTGGAGCAGGAAGGTAAATATCATAAGCAAATTAAACTCTACGCTCGACCATGCGGAAAAGCACTCACCGTAGGCGGTATAAAAATTTTCATAATCTTGACGGCCAGGAAATGCTGTCATAGATGACTCGCGGTCCGACGTGGGGCCTGTGGGCATAAAGTGCATCTGATTTTCAGTGGGCATTTATTAGCTTGGAACTGGTCTGAGTATTATTTGTTGGTGTTCGGAGGGGAAAGGTTTGTCAATTTGCTGAGGAATTCGGGTCGACATCGCCATCCGCCGCCTTCCTCTCCTGCGCCCGCCCCAATGCCAGCGACAGCGCCAACCATGCGGCGGCGACCGGCACCGTCGCCAGCGAGATCGCACCGAGTTCGAGGCCGAGGCCGCGCAGCGCGGAGAACAGCCAGCCGAACAGCGCGTCGCTGCCGCGGAAGACGACGTTGTCGATGACGTTTTTGGCTTTGTATTTTTCTTCGCGCTCGACCACGGTGAACAGCGTTTCGCGCGCCGGGTTGGCGAGCGCGAAGTTGGCGGCGCGCTGCACGGCCTGAAAGGCGATGACGACCCACAGCATCGGTGTCGCCCACAGCGCGATGAAGCCGAGTGCAAAAACGAACGGTAAAAATGCAGTCGCCGGGCCGGCGCCGAAACGCTTGATGAGTTTGCCGGTGGCGAGGAACTGCACCACGATGGTCAATACGCCGACGGCGAGATCGATCTGCGCGAAGATGGCGACGCGTTTGCTTGGGTCGTCGGTGAGTGCTGCGACGATGTTGGCCTGCTGGAAATATAAAAACGTGCCGGCCAGCGAGAGCAGTGCTACCCATAACGCGATGCCGGCGAGATAGGGCGAACGCGCAATCATCACGATGCCGGCAATCCAGCTGCCGCCGAGTTCCTTCGGTGCCGCGGGTGCGGTAGCGGTATCCGCCGCAGCGCTGTCGCTTTTGAAGGCGGCTGCGACTTCGAGGCGC
>JANYDY010000004.1 GCA_025363435.1 Betaproteobacteria bacterium | reverse complement strand
ATGTTCCTCAAGCACCACTTCCAGACGATCGGGCCACTGCCGGCGCAAATCGACCTTGCGCACCCACGGCAGCCGTTCGAACGCCGCTCTCACGCGCGGCAGGTTCACGGTAAAGAAATTGCCCTCGATCTCGCCGCGCACGATGGTCTCTATCTGTTCCGGCGTGACGTGCTGCGAGACGGCGCTCATGCGCACCTCGCGCAGCGGAAACACTGGCAGACGCACCGCATAGTGAATCGCCGTATAGGCAATCATCATGAATGCGGCGGCAAACAGCGCGGTCGCTACACCGTTGAGCATGTCGGGCCTATCCCACATGCGCGAGCTCCAGTATGCGCAGCGCCAGATCATCGAAGGCAATGCCGGCGGCGCGTGCCGCCATCGGCACCAGCGAATGTCCGGTCATGCCCGGAATCGTGTTCATCTCGAGCAGGAAGGGTTTGCCGTCGTCGCGCAAAATCAAGTCGGCGCGTCCCCAGCCGCTGCAACCGAGCGCGTGTACCGCGCGCATAACCAGCGCCTGGATCTCGCGCTCCTGCGCTTCCGGCAATCCACTCGGGCAGTGATACTTCGTATCGTCAGTAAAATATTTATTCTGATAATCGTAATTGCCCTGCGGTGCTTCGATGCGCACCAGCGGCAGCGCGCGCTCGCCGAGAAAGGCCGCGGTCAATTCGCGTCCATTGATGAATTCTTCGGCGATCACCAGTTGGTCGTGCTGCACTGCCAGCTCATACGCGGCTTCGATTTTCTCGACGCTCGCAACCTTGGTGATACCGATACTCGAACCTTCATGCGCCGGCTTGATGATCAGCGGCAGGCCGAGATCTTGCGCCAGCGCGATCCAGTCGCTCTTCGCGGTAGTCACCACGCCGCGCGGCGTCGGGATATCGCTGGCCTGCCACACCAGCTTCGTGCGCAGTTTGTCGAGGCACAGTGCCGAGGCCATTACGCCGCTGCCGGTGTACGGGATTTCCATCAGTTCAAGCGCGCCCTGCACGGTACCGTCTTCGCCATAGCGGCCGTGTAGCGCGATAAATACGCTCTTCACGCCGTCGCGCACGAGTTCGAACACCGGGCGTTCGGCCGGGTCAAAGCGATACGCATCGACACCCTTGCGTTGCAGCGCTTCCAGCACATTGCTGCCGGTCATCAGTGAAATCTCGCGCTCCGCACTGCGGCCGCCCATGATTACCGCAACTTTTCCGAAGTCAGCCATGCGCGGCCTCCCTCGCAGCAATCGCTTCGCCGATTATGCGCACTTCGCGCTCAAGCTCAATGGCAAATTTTTCGCGCACGCTATTTGCTGCCAGATCGATCAACGCCTCGATATCGGCTGCGGTCGCCTTGCCGCGATTGACGATGAAATTGGCGTGTTTGTCGGAAATCATCGCGCCGCCGATGGCGTGCCCTTTGAGCCCGCTGGCTTCGATCAGGCGCGCGGCGTGGTCACCCGGCGGATTGCGGAATACCGAGCCCGCATTCGGCTGCGCCAGCGGTTGCGCAGCGATACGTTGCTCCAGCAACTGGCGAATAATCGAACGCGATTTTGCGCCGTCGCCCTTCTGCAACTTGAAGCGCGCGGCGACAAACCACTCTTCGCCGTCTTCGAGCAGCTTGACGTGGCGATAGCCGATTTCGTAATTGGCGCGGGTGCGCTGGCGTATCTGTCCGCCGCGATCAACCGTCGTCACGCTTTCGACAATATTCCAGGTCTCGCCGCCATAACAGCCGGCATTCATCGCCAGAGCGCCACCGATCGTGCCCGGAATGCCGGCCATGAATTCAGCGCCGCCGCGCGCATGATTGGCAGCAAAACGCGCCAGCTTGGGGCTCGGCACACCGGCCTCGGCATAGACCGCGCGCCCTTCCATGCGAATTTGTTTGAGCACGCCATGCGTGAAAATCACGGTGGCGCGCAAGCCGCCGTCGCGCACCAGCAGATTGCTGCCGAGTCCGACCATCACCAGCGGCTCGCTTGCCGGCGCCGCCGCGATGAACGCGCATAAATCATCAACCTCGGCCGGCACATAAGCCCGCGTGACGCTGCCGCCGGCGCGCCAGCTGACATGCCGCGCCATCGGCTCGTCATGCCGCACTTCGCCGCGCAGTTCGGCTGACGGCTTGCGTTTGCCCGCTTTGAGTTTCTCGCTCATGTCCATAACGATTCCGGAAAATCGCGCCTTGCGTCACAAACGACGCCATGCCACTGTTGATGCACGCGGCGGCTCAAGCCCTGCCTCCGGCCGCGCCGCCCGCCAGCGTCGCCGCCAGCGCGCCGATAGAACCCGCCCCCATGGTCAACACAACGTCGCCATCTTTGACCACGCCTTTGATGGCAGCGGGCAAATCCACGGTCTGCTCGACAAATATCGGTTCGACTTTTCCATTCACGCGCACGGCGCGCACCAGCGCGCGGCCATCGGCGGCAACAATCGGCGCTTCGCCGGCGGCATAAACCTCGGTCAACAGCAAGGCATCGACGGTCGACAGCACCTTGACGAAATCTTCGAAACAATCGCGTGTGCGCGTGTAGCGGTGCGGCTGAAACGCCAGCACGATGCGACGGCCGGGAAACGCACCGCGCGCCGCAGCCAGCGTCGCCGCCATCTCGACCGGGTGATGGCCGTAATCGTCGATCAGCGTGTACTTGCCACCCGCCGCTATCGCGATATCGCCGTGGCGCTGAAAACGGCGGCCGACGCCACGAAAATCCGCCAACGCCTTGACGATGGATACATCGGGCGCGCCGACCTCCATCGCCACCGCGATCGCCGCCAGCGCGTTCAGAACGTTATGCGTTCCAGCGAGATTCAACACCACATTGAGATCTGCGAGTGTTTTGCCGTGCGCATCAGTGCGCACGACGCGAAAACGCATGCGCCCGCCGTCTGCTTGCACATCGACAGCACGGATTTGCGCTGCTTCGGACAAGCCGTAGGTAGTCACCGGCTTGGTCACCGCAGGCAGAATTTCGCGCACGTTTGCGTCGTCGATACACAACACGGCGGTGCCATAGAACGGCAAGTGCTGCACAAAATCGAGGAAGGCCTGACGCAGCCGGCCGAAATAATGGCCGTAAGTCTCCATATGATCGGCATCGATATTGGTCACTACCGCCAGCACCGGCGCAAGATAGAGGAAAGACGCATCCGACTCGTCGGCCTCGACGACGATGAATTCGCCACTGCCCAATTTCGCATGTGAGCCCGCCGCTTCGAGGCGCCCGCCGATGACGAAGGTTGGATCCATGCCGGCTTCAGCCAGCACACTCGCCACCAGACTGGTGGTGGTAGTTTTGCCGTGCGTGCCGGCCACCGCGATGCCCTGCTTCAGACGCATCAACTCGGCCAGCATCATCGCGCGCGGCACCACCGGAATTTTATTTGCGCGTGCCGCAACGACTTCCGGATTGTCTTCTTTCACTGCGCTCGATACGACAACGGCATCCACTGCCGCAACGTTTTCAGCTGCGTGCCCTTTGGTCACTTTCGCACCGAGGCTTTTCAGACGCTGCGTTGCCGCGCCCTCGCTTAAATCGGAACCGCTGACCTCAAAGCCAAGATTGAGCAAAACCTCGGCAATGCCACTCATCCCGGAGCCGCCGATGCCCACAAAGTGAACCTTTTTAACTTTGTGCTTCATACGTTCTTGTCTAAATGCATCTGATCGGCGGCCGACGTCACTCGCACCCGCTCGCATCCCGCGCTGCGCGCGAGCCCCTGCTCACTGCTCGTGCCGGCCCCACCAATACCGACGAAATACACTTTTTTAACCTTGTGCTTCATGCCGCCAACCTCATGCATTCGTCGGCAACGGTTTGCGTCGCCTCGGGTTTGGCCACACTGCGCGCCTTGTTCGCCATCTCAAGCAGTGCATCGCGATTAATCGTGCGCAACAGCTCGGCGAGTTTTTGCGGCGTGAGTTCATGCTGCGGAATCAACACTGCGGCGCCGCGCTCGGATAAAAATTTCGCGTTATGCGTTTGATGATCGTCGACCGCATGGGGAAACGGCACCAGCACGCTGGCGACACCGGCGGCGGCGAGTTCTGCAATGGTCGAGGCGCCGGCGCGGCAGATCACCAGATCCGACTGCGCGTACTGCGCTGTCATATCGTCGATAAATGCGACCAGCGTCGCATCGACACCGGCATCGCGATAATTTTTTTCGACTTCGCCGAGGTGACGCGCGCCGGACTGATGCGTAACCTGCGGACGCTCCGCCTGCGGCAGCAAGGCCAGTGCCTGCGGTACGGCACTGTTCAGTGCCTGCGCACCCAGACTGCCGCCGATCACGGTCAGGCGCAGCGGCCCGCTGCGGCCGGCGTAGCGTTGCACCGGCGCCGGTAAGGCGGCGATCTCGCTGCGCACCGGGTTGCCGGTCCACACGCAATGATTGATAGCAAACGCGTCGGGGAAACCAACCAGCACACGGTCGGCAATTTTTGCGAGCACGTGATTGGCCAAACCGGCAACCGAATTCTGTTCGTGTATCGCCAGCGGCCGGTTCAACAGCGACGCCATCATGCCACCGGGAAACGACACATAACCGCCCATGCCGAGCACGACGTCGGGTCGGTGCGCAAAAATCGCGCGCGCGCTTTGCCAGAACGCGATCAGCAGTTGTAACGGCAGCAGCGCGGCGCGCAGCAGCCCTTTGCCGCGCACGCCGCTCATGTTGATCCACGCCATCGTATAACCACGCGGCGCTACCAGCGTGCTCTCCATACCGGCGCGCGAACCAAGCCAGACGATATTCCAGCCGCGCGCGCGCAATGTTTCCGCGACTGCGATTGCCGGGAAAATGTGCCCGCCGGTACCGCCCGCCATAATCATGATCGTATGTGCCCCGGGAGTGTTCATACTTTGACCCCGCGCATCAACTGTCTATTCTCCCAATCGACCCGCAGCAGTACCGCGAGCGCGCAGCAATTCGCCGCGATGCCGCTGCCGCCGAACGACAGCAGGGGCAGCGTCAACCCCTTGGTCGGCAGCACGCCCATGTTGACGCCCATATTGATAAGCGCCTGCACGCCGAGCCAGATGCCGATGCCTTGCGCCACCAGCGCCGGGAAATGACGTTCGAGCTGCGCGGCCTGGCGGCCGATTGCAAACGCCCGCGCGATGATGAACGAGAATGCGGTGATCACCAGCAGCACACCAGCGAAGCCGAGTTCCTCGGCAATCACCGCGAGCAGAAAATCGGTGTGCGCTTCGGGTAGGTAAAAAAGTTTTTCGACGCTGGCGCCTAGACCAACACCCAACCATTCGCCGCGCCCGAAAGCAATCAGCGCGTGTGACAACTGATATCCCTTGCCGAAAGGATCGGCCCACGGATCCATGAAACCGATCACGCGTTGCAGGCGATACGGCGACAGCCAGATCAGCAGCACAAAACCGACCAGCAGCAAGCCAATCAAACCGGCGAACAGCTTCCAGTTCATGCCACCGAGAAACAGGATGCCCATCGCGATCGCCGTGATCACCGCGAAAGCGCCGAAATCCGGTTCGCGCAGCAGCAAGCCGCCGACCATTAGCATGACGCAGAACATCGGCAGAAAGCCTTTGCTGAAGCTGTGCATGTCGGCGGCCTTGCGCACCGTGTAGTCGGCGGCATAAATCACCGCGAACAGCTTCATCACTTCCGACGGTTGAAAATTGACAATGACCAGCGACAGCCAGCGCTGGCTGCCATTGACCTCACGGCCGACGCCCGGCACCAGCACCAGCGCGAGCAGGCCGACGCCGAGCATGAACAGATACAGCGCGCCTTTCTGCCAGACCGCGATCGGGAATTGAAACGCCGCCACCGCCAGCACAAAACTGACGGCAAGATAGGCGCCGTGACGGATCAGGTAATAGGCGGGCTGCTGGCCGGTGGCGCGACTGCCCTCGGCGATGGCGATCGACGACGAATAGACCATCACCAGGCCAAGTGCCAATAACAATACGGCCGCCCACACCAGCGCGAAATCGTAGTCGGCCGTTGCCGCACGGCCTTTGACGTCGCTGTAGAACATGGATTCAGCGCCCGCCATGGCCCGCCCGCTTTCTCACCGCTTCGGCAAACACCTCGCCGCGGTGGTTGTAATTGCGGAACATGTCAAAGCTCGCGCAGGCGGGCGACAGCAGCACCGCATCGCCGGCTTTTGCCTGTGCCTGCGCAAGACGCACCGCATCATCCATATCCGTAGCATTGATGCAGGGCACGCCGCAGCCGCGCAATGCCGCAGCAATCAGTCGCGCGTCGCGCCCGATCAGAATCACCACGCGCGCGCGTTGCCGCACCGCCTCGCGCAGCGGCGCGAAGTCCTGCCCCTTGCCGTCGCCGCCGGCGATCAGCACCACCGGCTGCGTAAAACCGCCGAGTGCGGCGACCGTCGAGCCGACGTTGGTGCCTTTCGAATCGTCGTAATAGGTCGCGCTGGCAATCGTTTCTATTTTTTCGACGCGATGCGGCAATCCTTTGAAGGCGCGCAGCGCTTGCGCGATCGCTGCGTCGTCGATGCCGATGGCATGGCACAAGGCGCCGGCGGCCAGTGCGTTGGCGGCGTTATGCAAACCGGCGACCGGCAGATCCGCCAGCGGCAACAGCGTTTGTTGATCGCGCATGAGCGCCGCGTCGCCGCCGCTGCCGGCGATGCCCCACTCGCGTTCACCCTGTGCGGCATCGATGCCGAAGCGATGCACCACACGTCCGGACTGCGCCATTGCCGCGCTTCGCGCATCGGCGCGGTTAAGCACCTGCGCGCCATCACCGTTGAATATGCGCTGCTTGGCGAGTGCGTAACCGGCGATGCCGTCGTAGCGATCGAGATGGTCTTCCGACAGATTCAGCATTGCTGCGGCGTCGGCGTTAAGACTCGTCGTGCTCTCCAACTGAAAACTCGAGAGTTCGAGCACGAACACATCGGGCACCGCAGCACTGTGTTCGGCGGCGTCAAGCGCCTCGAGTACCGGCGTGCCGATATTGCCGGCCACCACGGTAAGACGGCCGCCCGCCACGCAGATATCACCGGCCATTTGCGTGACCGTACTTTTGCCGTTGGTGCCGGTAATCGCCAGCACCCGCGGCCTGGATTTCAATTGCGGCAGCGCCTGCGCAAACAACTCGACGTCACCGGCGACCGGTGTGCCGCGCCGGATCGCACCAGCGACGGCAGCCATGCGGCGGTCCACGCCCGGACTGATCGCAATGAGTTCGGCTTTTTGCACACTGGCTTCCTGAATGCCGCCGCACTCAAGTGCGATCTGCGGCAGTTCGCGCGCGAGCAGCGCAGCATGCGGCGGTTGCGCGCGCGTGTCGGCAACAGTGACACGGGCACCGCGCGCACTTAACCAGCGCGCCATCGACAAACCGGTGTCACCGAGTCCGAGCACAAGTACCTTTCTGCCGTTCAGTTCGAGCATCGCCCTTCACGCCTCACTCCTTACCTCAACTTCAGCGTCGAAAGTCCTACCAGCACCAGCATCATCGTGATGATCCAGAAACGCACGACGACCTGGTTCTCCTTCCAGCCCTTCAATTCATAGTGGTGGTGCAGCGGCGCCATGCGGAATATGCGTTTGCCGGTGAGCTTGAACGACGCCACCTGCAACATCACCGACAGCGTTTCCACCACGAACACGCCGCCCATGATCAGCAAGACGATTTCCTGGCGCACGATCACCGCCACTGTGCCGAGCGCAGCGCCGAGCGCCAGCGCGCCGACGTCGCCCATGAAAACTTCAGCGGGATAGGCGTTGAACCAGAGAAAGGCGAGCCCCGCGCCCGCCATTGCGCCGCAGAACACCGCCAGTTCGCCGGCGCCCGGTATATAGGGAAAGCCAAGGTATTTCGAAAACACCGCATTGCCGGCGACGTAGGCAAAGATGCCGAGCGCGCCGCTGATCATCACCGTCGGCATGATGGCAAGGCCGTCGAGACCGTCGGTCAGGTTGACTGCGTTGCTGGTGCCGACGATCACGAAATAGGTCAGCACCATGAACCCGATGACGCCCAGCGGATATCCGACGTTCTTGAAAAACGGCACGATGAATTCGGTCTGCGCCGGCAGATTGGTGCTGAAGGCGATCACGTAGGCGGCGACCATGCCGATCAGCGACTGGTAGAAGAATTTGGTTTTCGCCGACAAGCCCCTCGGATCGCGATTGACCACCTTGCGGTAATCGTCAACCCAGCCAATCGCGCCGAAACCGAGGGTCACCGCCAGCACCACCCAGACAAAGCGGTTTTCGAGATCGGCCCACAACAAGGTCGTGATACCGATCGCCACCAGTATCAGCGCACCGCCCATGGTCGGCGTACCCGCTTTCGGCAAATGCGATTGCGGACCGTCGCTGCGCACCGCCTGGCCGATTTTGTATGAAGTCAGCCGGCGGATCATCGCCGGACCAACCATAAAAGTAATTACCAGCGCGGTCAGGCAGGCCAGCACCGCGCGCAGCGTGATATAGCCGAACACGTTGAACGCGCGGATGTCTTTGGCCAGCCACTGTGCGAGTTCGAGCAACATCAGTGGGGCCCTCCCGTTTCACCCGTGAGCGCCTGCACCACACGCTCCATGCGCATGAAGCGCGAGCCTTTTACAAGCAACGTGGTCTGCGGCGTCGCGCAGGCTTTGACGCGTTCGAGCAGTTGCTCGATTGATTCTGCATGCGATGCCGGCGGGCCGAATGCAGCGACCGCCTCGCCCGTTTGTTCGCCGAAGGCGCATAGCGACGACACATTGCGGCTCTTTGCATAAGCGCCGACTTCACGATGAAATTCCGCCGAGTGCGCGCCGACTTCACCCATGTCGCCCAATACCAGCACCGTCGGCGGCGCGCATTTCGCCAGCACGTCGATCGCCGCGCGCACCGAATCCGGGTTGGCGTTGTAAGTGTCGTCTATCACCGTGGCGCCATTACCGGCGCGCTTGACCTGTAAGCGTCCTGTGTACGGGCGAAAATTATTCAAGCCCTCGCACATGACCGAAGGCGCAATGCCCACCGCGTGCGCACAGGCGCAGGCCGCCAGCGCATTACGCACATTGTGCAAACCCGGAATCACCAGCGTCGCCGCGGCCTCGCCGGCCGGCGTGCGCAACTGAATTTCACTCGACAGATTCTTCAGTACATAACCGCCGCTGACCGCCGCCGGTTTTTCAATGCCGAAGTCGATGACACGATGCGCGCCGGCGGCTTCTCGAAAAAAATCGGCTTGTGCGTCGTCGGCATTAACTACCGCGGTGCCACCGGCCGGCAGCGCGGTAAACGCCGCAGCATTTTCCTGCGCCACCGCCTCGACCGTCGCCATGAATTCCATGTGCTCGCGTTGCGCGTTATTGACCAGCGCAACCGTCGGCAGGCCGATCGCCGCCAGTTGTGCGATCTCGCCCGGATGATTCATGCCCATTTCTATCGCGGCGTAGCGATGCTGCGCGCGCAATTCCAGCAGCATCAGCGGCACGCCAATGTGGTTGTTCAGATTCCCGTGCGTCGCCAGCACGCCGTCGTCGCCGGCGGCGGCGCGCAATATCGCCGCCAGCATTTCCTTCACTGTTGTTTTGCCGTTACTGCCGGTCAATGCAATCAACGGAATCTCGAAGCGCTGGCGCCAATGACGGGCGAGAGCGGCCAGCGCATCCAGTGTATTGGCGACAACGATTTGCGGAATTGCCGTTTCACTGGTGCGCTCGACGATGGCGGCGGCAGCACCCGCCGCTGCCGCCTGTGCGACAAATGCATTGGCGTCGAACCGTTCGCCTTTGATCGCGATGAACAAACCGCCGCGCGCTAATGTGCGCGTATCGATGGACACCGATGCAAACGCAACATCAGCGCCATGCAGTTTCGCACCGAGCACTTGCGCGACTTCCGAGAGAAGCATCATCATGCCTGCGTCCCCCTCAAGGCCAGCCGCGCTGCGCGCAAATCACTGAACGGATGCCGTACGCCGCGGATTTCCTGATAAGGCTCATGCCCCTTGCCGGCGATTAATACGATGTCGCCGCGCCGCGCCGCACCGAGTGCCGAGGCAATTGCGCGACGGCGGTCGGGTTCAACAGTGCAACTGCCGCGCACGCCGCGCCGCACCTCGTTGATGATGCTGCGCGGATTTTCGAAACGCGGATTGTCGCTGGTGACGATTACGCGGTCGGCCAGCCGTGATGCGGCCGCCCCCATCAACGGACGTTTGCCGCGATCACGATCACCGCCGCAACCAAACACGCACCACAATGTGCCGTCGGTCAGATCGCGCAGTGTGCGCAAAACATTTTCCAACGCGTCGGGCGAGTGCGCGTAATCGATCACTGCGAGCGGGCGGCGGCCGCCACCAATGCGTTGCATGCGGCCGGGCACCGCCTCGAGACCTTCGAGCGCCGCAACGGCGTCCTTCAATCTGACATCGCAAGCCAGCAGCACAGCCAGCGTCGCCAGCAGATTCGAGGCATTGTGACGACCGAGCACGGCGCTTGCCACCAAAGCATCACCCCACGGGGTCGCCACATCAAAACGCACGCCATCGGCGCCGCAGGCCAGATTGCTGCCGCTTACTTTCGGCAAACGCCGTAACGCCGGCGCAACCCGGTCAAAACCATAGCCGATTACCTGCAGGCCGCTGCGCTTGATTTTGCCGGCGAGCTCAACGCCGAATTTGTCGTCGAGATTAAGCACGGCATGCGTCAGCGATTTGCCGACGAACAGTTGCGCCTTGGCCTGTTTGTACTGCGCCATGGTGCGGTGGTAATCGAGATGGTCTCGCGTCAGATTGGTCAGCAGTGCGATATCAAACGGCACACCGGCCACCCGCCCCTGCTCGAGACCGATCGACGAAACCTCCATGCTCACCGCGGCGGCACCGCGTTTTGCAAATGCAGCGAGTTGCGCCTGCAACCACAAGGCGTCCGGCGTGGTATTGAGCAGCGGGCGCAATTTTCCGCGCAATCCGTAGCCCAGCGTGCCGATCACTGCGGTACGCACCCCGCGCTGGTTCAGCGCGTGCGCAATCCATTGACTGCAGGTAGTCTTGCCGTTGGTGCCGGTGACGCCGATCATGCGCAAACGCCGGCCCGGATGTTTATAGACGTGGTCGGCAATCAGACCGGCGCGCGCGCGCAGATCTGTCAGCGCGAGATTCGGCAGCCTCCATGCGGCATTCCATTTGAAGCCGCGTTGATCCCACAACACGGACGCAGCGCCGGCTTTGATGGCCTGCGCGATGTAGTCGCGGCCGTCGTTTGATTCGCCGCGATAGGCAACAAAGGTATCGCCGCGTTTCACGGCACGACTGTCGGACGTGAGGTGCCGGATTTTCAGTGCATTGATTGCGTGCAACTCGCCTGTTGCGAGTTGCCCGCTCAATCCTGAATCCCGATTCCTCGATCCTGTGGTCATACTTCTTCCCGTATTTCCGGCGCATTCGGCGGCGGCAGTACCACGTTGTTCAGCGGCGCATCAGGTTTGACGCCGAGCAGGCGCAAGGCGCCGGCCATCACGCTGCTGAAAACGGGGGCGGCGACGGTGCCGCCGTAATACTGGCCGCCACCCGGTTCGTCGATCATCACGGCAACAATCAATCGCGGCGCCGATGCGGGCGCCAAACCGACAAACGACGACACGTATTTATCTGCGGCGTAACTGGCGCCATCGAGTTTGTGCGCAGTACCGGTCTTGCCGCCGACGCGATAACCGGCGACCTGCGCGCGCGGCGCCGTACCGCCGGGCAGCACCACCAGTTCGAGCATCTTGCGTATCTGCTGCGCCGTCTCAGCGGACATCACGCGCGTCGATTCGACCGCGCCTTCGCGTCGCAACAATGTCAGCGGCGTGATTTCGCCGTCGCTGGCGAACACCATATAAGCACGCGCCAGTTGCAACAGGCTGACCGAAATGCCGTGGCCGTACGCCATCGTCGCCTGCTCAATCGGTTTCCAGCCGGCAAACGGGCGCAAACGCCCCGATCCTTCACCGGGAAAGCCGGCATGCGGCGCGGTGCCGAAACCGACCTGATTGAGCATGGCCCACAATTTTTCCGCCGGCAATGCGAGCGCCATTTTGGCGGCGCCGACGTTCGACGATTTTTGTATGACCTGCGCAACCGTCAGCGCGCCGGACGGATGTGCGTCGTGTATGGTCGCACCGCTGATGGTCAGTTCACCGTTGCCGGTTTGAATGATGCTGTCGGCACGAAACAAGCCGGCCTCCATCGCCGCCGCCGCAGTGAACGGCTTCAACGTCGAACCGGGTTCAAACAAATCGGTGACGGCGCGATTGCGCGTGCGCTTCGGATCGAGCTTGCCGCGGTTGTTCGGGTTGTACGACGGCAGATTCGCCAGCGCGAGTATGTCGCCTGTGATCGCATCGAGCACGACGATGCCGCCGGCCTTGGCCTGATGCCGGGCCACTGCGTTTTTCAATTCGCGATACGCCAGATACTGCACGCGCGCATCAATCGACAAAGCCATGTCGCGGCCCTGCAGCGGCGTGCGTATGCTTTCGACGTCCTCGACAATATGACCAAGACGGTCCTTGATCACGCGGCGGCTGCCGGGCTTCCCGGCCAGTTCCTCCTCGAGCGCCAGTTCGAGGCCTTCCTGCCCTTTGTCGTCGATGTCGGTAAAGCCGACCAGATGCGCAAAAAATTCGCCGCCCGGATAATAGCGGCGGTATTCGCGCTGCACGGAAATACCCGGCACGTCGAGGGCGAGAATTTTTGCCGCTTCTTCCGGCGGCAGATGGCGTTTGATGTAAACGAATTCGCGCCGCGTATCAGCAATCTTTTTCGCGATTTCCGCGCCGTCCATTTCGAGCAGTTGCGCCAGGCGCTTCATTTTGTCCGGCGTGATTTCGACATCAGCCGGGCTTGCCCACACCGACTCCACCGGCGTCGAGATTGCCAGCGGCTCGCGATTGCGGTCGGTGATCATGCCGCGCGTCGCCGGCAGGTCAATCACGCGGCCATAACGCGATTCGCCTTTTTGGCGCAGAAAATCGTTGTGCAAACCCTGCAGATAAACCGCGCGCAAAATCAGCACGCCAAATCCGGCGAGCAGCAGTATCAACACGAAACGGGCGCGTATGCGCGAATGCGCGATGGCCGGTACCGGCATAGCGATCGCGCTCATTGCACCGCCTCGGGTGCGACGACCTGAATGCGCGAGGCGGCCGGCACGCGCATCATCAACTGGCCACTCGCAATTTTTTCGATACGCGCGTGCATCGCCCAGGTACTTTGTTCCAGCTGCAATTGTCCGAACTCGACATCAAATTTGCGCGCGACCTCCTGCTCCTTCTGCAACTCGCTATAGAGCTTGCGCGCCTTGTGCTGCGAGGTAACCACCGACAGCGCACACACCATCAGGATCGCCAGCAAAGTCAGGTTCAGGCGCGCCATCAGACCTGCCCCGTTTTTTCGGCGATGCGCATCAACGCGCTGCGGGCGCGCGGATTGGCGGCGATTTCGGCGTCGTCGGGCCGTTGCATTTTTCCGATCAGGGTGAGACGCGGCGACGGCAGTTCTGCCGCGCGCAGCGGCAGACGCGCCGGCAGACGCGGCGGTTGCGACTGCTCGCGCAGAAAGCGTTTGACGATACGGTCTTCGAGAGAATGAAAACTGATGACTGCGAGCCGTCCGCCCGGCGCCAAAGCATCAACGCATTGCGGCAGTACCCGGGTCAACTCTTCAAGCTCCTGATTGACATGAATCCGTAAAGCCTGAAAGCTGCGCGTCGCCGGATTCTGCCCGGGCTCCCGCGTGCGGACGACCGCGGCCACGATCCCGGCAAGCTGCCGTGTGGTTGCGACAGGCCCCCGCGCTCGTGCTGCAACAATCGCTGCTGCAATCTGCCTAGCAAACCGTTCTTCGCCATAGTTGCGTATGACCTCCCTTATTTCACCTTCGTCCGCGACTGCCAACCACTCTGCTGCCGTAACACCACGACTTGTGTCCATGCGCATATCGAGCGGCGCATCGGCGCGAAAACTGAATCCACGCTGCGCGTCGTCAAGCTGCGGCGACGACACACCAAGGTCGAACAGAATGCCGTCGACCACACTAATGCCGCGCGCGAGCAGCACTTCGGCAAACGCGCTGAAACTGCTGTGCACCAGTTCAAACCGTTTATCATCAAACTCTCCGCCCGCCGCCGCTGCCTGCGGATCGCGATCCATTGCGATCAACCGCCCGCGCTTACCCAGTCGCACCAGAATCTCGCGGCTATGCCCGCCGCGACCAAACGTGCAGTCAACATAAATGCCGTCTGCGCGCACCTTTAATCCGTCTACTGCAGCCTTCAGCAAAACCGTAACGTGTGAGCCGCGGCTCACAACGAGAAACCCTCCAGTTCAGGCGGCAATTCGCCATCACCGAATCCGGCACTGCGCTCGAGGGCCTGCTCCCATTTTTCGCGATCCCACAATTCGAATTTGCTGCCCTGCCCGACCAGCACGACGCTTTTTGCGAGCGATGCAAAATCACGCAAGGCCGGCGAAATCAGCACGCGGCCGGCCGCATCCATTTCTATGTCTTCGGCATAACCAACCAGGCGGCGTTGCAGATCGCGGATGCGCGGATTGAGGCTCGACAGCGCCATCAGTTTTTGCTGAATCGGTTCCCAGTCCTGCAACGGATAGAGCAGCAAACATTTGTCGGAATCGACGGTGATCACAAGGCGTCCGGCACAGCGCGCGAGCAATGCTTCGCGGTGGCGTGCAGGCACCGCAAGCCGACCTTTGCTGTCCAGATTGAGTTGCGCAACGCCTCGAAACACGAGTCCCCCGAATAGACGTGGAAAATGTCTTTATTTCCCACTTTTTCCCACCAATGCCCACTATATGAAAAAGCCCAGGGGCGGTCAAGCGTGGCAAGGGGATTTTTTGTATTCAGGACAAAGACTTATGAGGACTAATTCACGCGAGAGCTCAAAGTTTACTTAAAATGAAAAGCGCTTTATGTTTTATAAACAATTAAATACATCATTATATAAAAGTGATACATTAACTTTGTTTTTGCGATTCAATAGCTTAGACGCAGAAACGCCCGTTGCACAAATGCAACACCGAACGGGCGTAAAAGCCGCTAACCGGCATTTGTTGCGCGCATCCCGTTAATTTCGATTCTGCGGTCTGACGGGCCGCCGGATTTGCCGTGAGAATTAACAGCGCAGCAACAATAGGGGGCATTGATGAAAAATATTTCCGCATCGCGCGCGCTGGCGAGCGCGCTTTTTTTGATGCTTGCGCTGTACGGCTGCGGACCGAAAGTCAGCGCAGAAAATTACGACAGGATTACAAACGGCATGCAGGAGGACAAAGTCTCAAGCATCCTCGGCATTGCGAGCGAGTCGCGCAATGCGACGGCCGGTGTTGAGGGCCAGACGTTCACCAGCATGCAGAGCAAATGGCGCAACGACAAGGGCACCATCGTCGTCGTTTTCCTGAACGGAGAAGTACATCCAAGCACTACTACGCGCCGGGCACTGAGCCCGCAGCACAACGCCGCGACTGAACACGGCCGCCCGCCGCTTACAAGGCGTCGGCGATAGCGCGGCCGAGATCCGAGGTTTTCGCCGTGCCGCCGACATCCGGCGTGCGCGGCCCTTCGACCAGCGCAACTTCGATCGCATCAACAATCGCTTTCGCCGCTTCCGGATGCCCGAGGTGCTCAAGCATCATCGCGCCCGACCAGATCTGACCGATCGGATTGGCTATGCCTTTGCCATATATGTCTGGAGCGGAACCGTGCACCGGCTCGAACAGCGAGGGAAATTCACGCTCGGGATTCATGTTGGCCGACGGCGCAATGCCGATGGTGCCGGTACAGGCAGGGCCAAGATCGGAAAGAATATCGCCGAACAGATTGGAACCGACGACGACATCAAACCAGTCGGGGTGCATCACAAAATGCGCGGTCAGAATATCGATATGGTACTGGTCGGTGCGGATGTCGGGGTACTGCGCCGCCATCGCCTTGAAGCGCTCGTCCCAGTACGGCATCGAGATCGATATGCCGTTTGATTTGGTCGCTGAAGTGACGTGCTTTTTTTTGCCCTTGCGCGCAAGATCAAAGGCGAACTTCATGATGCGATCGGTGCCGCGCCGCGAAAATATCGCCTGCTGCGTGGCGAATTCGTTTTCCGTGCCGCCGTACATGCGCCCGCCAATCGACGAGTATTCGCCCTCGCTGTTTTCGCGCACCACCCAGAAATCGATGTCGCCGACTTTGCGGCCGGCAAGCGGACATTTGACGCCGGGCATCAGGCGCACCGGACGCAGGTTTACGTACTGGTCGAAGCCGCGGCGAAACGGAATCAGCAGGCCCCACAGCGAAACGTGGTCGGGCACCGTCGCCGGCCAGCCCGCCGCGCCGAAAAAAACCGCGTCGTGTTTGCGTACCTGCTCGAGTCCGTCCTCGGGCATCATGCGGCCGTGCTTCTGGTAGTAGTCGCAACTCCAGTCGTATTCGTCGAACTTCAGCTCGAAACCGAATTTGCGCGCCGCCGCTTCGAGTACGCGCACGCCCTCGGGCCCCGTTTCCTTGCCGATGCCGTCGCCTGGAATGTAGGCAATTTTGTAGTGCTTCATGTGTTTTCCCCAAAACATGCGGCAAAATTTCTGCGCGCGAAAACGCCTGATAAAAAAACCTATGCAATCGGGAGTCAGCCGATAAGCCGGGTTCTGTCGGCAGCTTGCGCCGCCGTGACAGTCATTCCTCTAGGCGCGCGGTTACCCGCGCGCTCAAGCCACCTACCCGCAAGCTCGGCGGGCCACGTCGTCGCTTGCCTATTTGGTGTTGCTCCGGGTGGAGGTTGCCGCGTTTCACCCCGTTTCATCCCGTTGCCGGAACAAAACGGACTCGTCTCTGTGGCCCTGTTCCTCGCCTCGCGGCGGACGGTCGTTAGCCGTCACCCTGCCCTTTGGAGCCCGGACTTTCCTCTACCGGCGCTGAAGCGCACCGGCAGCGACTGCCTGGCCGACTCCCGCGCGAATTGTACCATGGGGCATGCGGCCACCCGCGACTGCGGCGCGACCTTACATCAGGCGCCAGGCTATCGTACCGCCGGCGCGAAATGGCACCAGCGTGTCTTTGTGGTACGGCACTTCTTTGGGCACGTCCCAGGTTTCCTTGACCAGCGTAATCTTGTCGGCGTTGCGTGGCAGTCCGTAGAAAGCCGGCCCGTGGACACTGGCGAACCCCTCAAGTTTTTCGATCGCATTGTAGGCGCCGAAAATTTCCGCATAGAGCTCAATGCTGGCGTGCGCCGTGTAGACGCCGGCGCAACCGCACGACGCCTCTTTGGTGTCGCGCGCATGCGGTGCGCTATCGGTGCCGAGAAAAAATTTTGGATTGCCGCTGATCGCAACGTGGATCAGTGCCTGGCGGTCTTCCTCGCGCTTCAGCACCGGCATGCAGAAATGATGCGGCCGGATGCCGCCGGAGAAAATCGCATTGCGGTTGAGCAGCAGATGATGTGCGGTAATCGTCGCCGCCACGCGCGGCGGTGATGCGAGCACAAAGCGCGCCGCCTCCTGGGTGGTGATGTGTTCAAAGACAAGACGCAGTTTCGGATACTTTTTCAACACCGGAATCAGCACGCGATCAATGAAGATGCGTTCGCGGTCGAAAATATCGACGTTCGGGAAAGTCACCTCGCCGTGCACCAGCAACGGCAGCCCGCAATCGGACATCGCGTTCAAGGCGTCCTCGCACTTGCTTAACTCCGTCACGCCGGACTCCGAATTGGTGGTGGCGCCGGCCGGATAATATTTGATGCCGTGCACAACACCGCTCGCCTTCGCGCGCAGTATTTCTTCGCCGCTCGTGTTATCCGTCAGGTACAAAGTCATCAGCGGCTCGAAGTTCATGCCGTCGGGCAGCGCCGAGACAATACGCTCGCGATAAGCCAGCGCCATCTGTGTGGTCGTTACCGGCGGTTTGAGGTTCGGCATCACGATGGCGCGCGCAAAACGGCGCCCAACGTCGGGCAGAACCGCCCGCATATGATTGCCGTCGCGCAAATGCAGATGCCAGTCGTCGGGGCGGGTGATGGTAATTCGGGTCATTATCGTGTTCCTTGTGAGGCGATAGTACAGGGTAACCCCCGACTATTGGAAGTGCCGGTCATTCCCGGCTATCCGGTGATGCGGTTTTTTTCAGTTCAAGCGCCTGACGGTACAGTGTGTTGCGTGCGCCGCCGGTGATTTCGACGGCGAGTTGCACCGCCTGCTTCAGCGGCAGTTCACGCAGCAGTATCTCCAAAACGCGCAAGGCGTCCTCGCCGTTTGATGCATCGTCAATTTCGGCGCCATCGACCAGCAACACAAACTCGCCGCGTATGCGGTTAACATCGGCGTCGAACCATGCGGCAGCCTCGCCCAGCGTGCAGCGGTGCACCGACTCAAACAACTTGGTCAACTCGCGCGCGATGGTCAGGCCGCGGCCCGCGCCGAATACGCCGGCCATGTCAGCCACGCTGGCGACCACGCGGTGCGGCGCTTCGTAAAAAACCAGCAGGTACGGCAAGGCCTTGAGCGCCTCAAGTTCGCGCCGCCGCGCCGCCGCCTGCTGCGGCAGAAAACCGAAAAACAGAAAATGCGCGGCTGCACTGCCCGCCGCCGCCAGCGCGCATAACGCCGCATTCGCGCCCGGCAAGGCGACCACCGGAAAACCGGCTGCGCGCACCGCCGCCACCGCCAACGCACCGGGATCGGAAATCGCCGGTGTGCCCGCGTCACTGACCAGCGCCACGGATTTTCCGGCCGCTAAAAGATCAATCAGTTTTTGCGCGGACTGCCGCTCGTTGTGTTCGTGCAAAGCGAAGAGCCGCGTCGCAATGCCGTAGTGTTGGAGCAGATGCGATGTGACGCGTGTGTCTTCAGCGGCAATCACATCGACCTGCTTGAGCACCTCAAGCGCGCGCAAGGTGATATCCGCGAGATTCCCTATCGGCGTCGCGACTACATATAATGAGGGCCGTTTCTCAATACCCGGCCCGACATGCGCTGTCTCGTTCATCAAATCCGTCAATTGTTCGTCAGCCACGCGCTGTTACGGGCCTTACTATACGGTGCGCTTGCAGCCTGCGCCACCAACAGCGCGTTCGGCGCCGAAGCAGGTGGCCGCGAAGCGCACGTCGCCTTGCTGCTGCCGCTGAACTCGCCGTCGTTTGGCA
>JANYDY010000104.1 GCA_025363435.1 Betaproteobacteria bacterium | reverse complement strand
GCACTGTCGATGGAAGGCCGGCTCACGGTTTGCAATATGTCGATTGAAGCCGGTGCGCGCTGCGGCATGGTCGCGCCTGATGACACCACCTATGCCTATTTGAGCGGCCGCGAGTACGCACCGAAAGACGCGCTGTGGGATCAGGCGCTCGCTTACTGGCGCAAAGTGCCGAGCGACGGCGATGCGCACTTCGATCGCGAAGTGTCGCTCGATGTTTCCAAACTCGAACCGATGGTGACCTGGGGCACCAGTCCCGAGCAGGCGCTGATGATCAACGACCGCGTGCCCGATCCCGCGCGCGGCGCGAGCGCCGAGCAGCGCGCGCAACTGGAGCAGGCCGTGAAATACATGGGCCTCACGCCGGGCATGCCGCTCGATGAAATCAAAATCGACAATGCCTTCATCGGCACCTGCACCAACGGCCGTCTCGACGATTTGCGCGCCGCCGCCGCCATATTGAAAGACCGCAAAATTGTCGTCAAAGGCTGGGTCTCGCCGGGTTCGACGACGATCAAGCGTCAGGCCGAAGCCGAAGGCCTCGATCGAATATTCAAGGACGCCGGTTTTGAATGGCGCGGCTCGGGGTGCTCAAGCTGCGTGGCGATGAGCGGCGACACAGTACCCGCGGGTGAACGTTGCGCCTCGACGTCAAACAGAAATTTCGAAGGCCGTCAGGGCAAGGGCGCACGCACCCATCTGATGAGTCCGGCAATGGTGGCCGCGGCGGCGGTCACCGGCAAACTCACCGACGTGCGCACGCTATCGAGCGTTCAATTGTGAGAAGAACAATAGCCGCTCGATCCCTCACCCCGGCCCTCTCCCAAGAGGAGAGGGTGAATACGGCGCCCATTCGCTGATGCGAATGGGCGTATTAATCGTTGGGAGCAAATAAGATGGAAGCCTTCACCACACTCACCGCCGTCGCCGCGCCGCTCGATATGGCGAACGTCGACACCGACAAAATTATTCCCGGCCGTTTTCTGCGCAAGCTGCGCGGCCCCGGTTACGACAAACTCGCTTTTCACGATATCCGCTTCAATGCCGACGGCAGCGAGAATCCGGACTTTGTATTGAACAAAGCGCCGTATCGCAACGCGAAGATCATCGTCGCCGCCACCAACTTCGGCTGCGGCTCTTCGCGCGAAGCGGCGGTCTATGTGATGTATGACTTCGGCATTCGTGCCGTCATCGCACCGTCGTTCGGCGACATTCACTACGGCAACGAATTGCAGAACGGCATGCTGCCGGTGGTGCTGCCCGATGACGTGTGCGCAAAACTGCGCGCCCAGTTGCATGCGAAGCCCGGCGCCGAAATCGGCATCGATCTCGACGCGCAGAAAGTCACCGGTCCCGGCGGTGCGCAGTACGCGTTTGAAATCGACGCCAATTCGAAAGAGCGGCTGTTGAAAGGCCTCGACGATATCGGGCTGGTTATGCAATACAGCAAGGACATCGAAGCCTTCGAGCAGCGCCATCGCGAAGAAATGCCCTGGCTCGCCTAGTTTTCCGCGTCACACGTTTCGCACCAATCCGGAGCAGCACAGCTGCCGGATGGCTCTATCAAGGTGCGTCGAGGCAATGCTGCAACATATGATATGTCATGCTGCGGGCGTATTTTCGGTTACGCCACGGCGGCTTAACGCAAAGCCTTCCAGCAGGCTCACTTATTGCAATACCTGTTTATCATGGATAAAGCGGTAAACACTTCCACGGCTGCGGGCCTGCGCGCGGACGACCAGTCGCGCGCCGATCGGCGCCTGCTCGGCAATCTGCTCGGCGAGGTCATCCGCGACCAGATCGGCCCCTCCACGCTTGAGTTGATCGAGCATATCCGGCGCGCCGCGGTTGAATTCCGGCGTAGCGACACCGGCACACCGGGTTCGACGGCGCGGGCGCCCGGTGAACTCGACGCCGCCCTCGACAGCCTGTCGATCGACGACACGCTGCATGTGGTACGCGCGTTCAGTTATTTTCTGCACCTCGTCAATATCGTCGAAGATGCGGGCGGCGAAGAACGCGACGACGATCTGCCACAACAACAAGGCATGCTGGCGCGTGCGCTCGAACGCGCGAAAAGCGCCGGCATCGACGGCAACACACTCGTCGCGTGGTTTGCCGAAGCGGTAGTGGCACCGGTGTTGACCGCGCACCCGACCGAAGTACAACGCCAGAGCATCCTCGACTGCGAGCGCGAAATCGCGCGTCTGCTGGCGCTGCCGGTGAGTGCGCCTGAACGGGAGCCGGGGCTGCGGCGCGAAGTGCTGCGTCTGTGGCTGACCGCGATGCTGCGATTGACCAAGTTGACGGTCACTGACGAAATCGAAAACGGACTAGCCTGTTTCCGCCTGACTTTTTTCCGCCAACTACCGCGCATTTACGCCGACCTTGAAGCTTCGCTCGCGCGGATATTCGGCCTGCAAAAAACACCTGCGGTCGCCTCCTTCCTGCGCGTCGGCACCTGGATCGGCGGCGACCGCGATGGCAATCCGAATGTAAATGCCGCAGTGCTTGAACACGCACTCGGCGTGCAGGGCCGCATGGTCTTCAACCACTATCTTGCGGAATTACGCTTGCTGAGCAGCGAGCTTTCATTGTCGGCGCGCCTGTCACCGGTGCCGGCCAGGCTGCTGAGCTTCGCCGCGGAATCCGGAGATCCTTCGCCGCACCACCGCGACGAGCCGTACCGGCAGGCCTTGATCGGCATTTACACGCGGGTTGCCGCCACTGCCGCCGCACTCACCGGCCTGCAAGCGCCACCGCTCGCGCCGACGGGCAAAGCACCGTATACAGCGGCCAGTGAATTTGCCGCCGAACTCGAACTGATTGTGCGCGCGCTGACCGCGCAGGGCGCCGGCACGCTGGCCGAGGGGCGGCTGAAGAATCTGCAGCGCGCGGTCGGCATTTTCGGCTTTCATCTGGCGGCGATCGACCTGCGCCAATGCTCGGATATACACGCCGCCACCGTTGCCGAACTGCTGGCGAAAGCCGGCGTCGTCGCCGACTACAACGCGCTCGACGAAGCGGCGCGCGTTGATCTGCTGGTGCGCGAACTCAGCGGCAACCGTCCATTGCGCTCGCCGCATCTGACTTATTCGGCGCAAACCGAATCCGAACTGGCAATCCTCAACGTCGTCGCAGAGGCACACCGCCGCTTCGGCCAAGAGGTCGTGCAGCACTACATCATCTCGCATTGTGAATCGGTGTCCGATCTGCTCGAAGTCTGCATTCTGCTGAAAGAAGTCGGCCTGCTGCGGCCCGGCGCCAAACCCGAAATCGATATCGATATCTCGCCTTTGTTCGAAACGATTGCCGATCTGCGCGCCTGCGGCGAAATCATGCAACAGGCCTGCGCACTGCCGCTCTACCGCGCGCTGCTTACCGCGCGCGGCAACTGCCAGGAAATCATGCTCGGCTATTCGGACAGCAACAAGGACGGCGGTTATTTGACGTCCAACTGGTCGCTCTACAAAGCGGCGACGCAGCTGGTCGAAGTGGTTTGCCGCAAAGAGAATGTGCGCCTGCGACTGTTTCACGGCCGCGGCGGTTCGGTCGGCCGCGGCGGCGGCCCCAGCTATGACGCAATACTCGCGCAGCCGCCCGACAGTGTAAACGGCATGTTGCGCCTGACCGAGCAGGGCGAAGTCATCGCCAGCAAATACGCCGACCCGGAACGCGGCCGGCTCAATCTTGAAACGCTGGCGGCGGCTACGCTGGAAGCAAGCCTGCTGCAGCAACGCGTCGCACCGGCGGAAACCGAACGCTACAGCGCGATG
>JANYDY010000091.1 GCA_025363435.1 Betaproteobacteria bacterium | reverse complement strand
CGATCCGCTGCGCGACTTCGCGCCGGTTTCGCGCGCCGCCGATTCGACCAATATCCTCGTCATACACCCGGCGCTGCCGGTCAAAAACGTCAGGGAATTGATTGCGCTTGCACGCTCGCGTCCCGGCGAACTCATTTACGGTTCGTCGGGAGTCGGCACGGCAGGTCACCTGTCAGGCGAACTGTTCAGCTCAATGGCAAATCTGAAGATGGTGCATGTGCCTTACAAGGGCGGACCGCCGTCGATAATCGATCTGATCGCCGGCCGCCTGCAGCTGGTATTCGCCACCGCCGTGGTAGCCGTGCCGCAGATGCAATCCGGAAAATTAAAAGCGCTCGCGGTAACAATTGCCAAACGCTCGGCGTTCGCGCCTGAACTGCCGACGATGGCCGAAGCCGGCCTGCCCGGCTTCGAGGCAAACAACTGGTACGGCCTGGTCGCACCGGTGAAAACGCCGGCAGATATCGTCGCCAAACTGAATCGCGAAGTCGTGGCGCTACTGCGCCTGCCGGACGTCAGGGAACTGCTGTTCAAGCAGGGCATCGAAGCCGCGCCCGGCACGCCGGAGGAATTCGGTGCTTATATGAAGTCCGAAATCGCGAAGTGGCACAAGGTCGTGCAGGCGTCAGGCGCTACGCCGAACTGAACACGCCCTCCGAATTCAAGTTGCGCCCGCCTGCAGCCGTAATAGTTCAACGAGCCTCTGCAGGGAGAACACAAACGTGCTGCATATCGATCTGAACAAACCTGACTGCGAACTGTCCGAAATCATCGCGTCGCGTTGCGCCGACGCGGGAAAAGTCAAAGCGGTCAATATTCATCGCCAATCCCGGCCGTTTGCGCTGGTCGAAATGTCGACCCACCCGGCGGCGCTCACGCTGGCCGCAAAGTTCGGCCGGCCGACGATCGGGAGTTGCGTGCTGTTACACCTTGCGGCGGAAAATCCGGAAGGGTAAACACCCGTCCGGCTACCGGCCCAGCCGAAACCAGCCCTCGGTCAGACCTCGATGGTTGTCGGCTGCCCGCCACCGTCGCTGGTGGTATCGCGGCAGACCAGATACACCGCGTCGCCCTCATCAGACGCAACCGCGGTATGCACGACTTTCGGCGGGATGTGCAGCAGCGCACCGGTCGGCACAATGAATTCTTCGCCGTCCATCACCACTTTCAGCGCGCCCTTCAATACATAGTTAAAGGTTTCGTCGAGGTGGTAATGCGCTTTCGAACCGGTACCTTTTTTCTTGGTGACGATGCCGACGTAAACGCGCTCACCGGTGAAGGCGGCGCCCATGCCGGTCGACAACGCGCCGCCGAGCACATTGCCCTGCTTCATCGTTTCGAAATTGTGGACATAACGTTCTTTCGCGGTTGCTGCGGACATTGCGGCTCTCCTTGGTTCTGTATGCCGGTCGATCGCCCATTCTAGCAGGACGTACCGTCCGTTTCATCGCTGCCGCCATTGCCACGCGCGGAACGCTGCCTCAGAATACAAGCGCGCTGCGACACACTGCAGTAGCCGCGTGAGTTCCTGCCCGATAGTCTTTATGACCCAAATGCTTCTTGAATGGATTGCCGTCGGCGGCATCGGCGCGCTGATCGGTTTCGCCGGCGGCCTGTTCGGCGTTGGCGGCGGCATGCTGGCGGTGCCGGTACTGGCGCTCGGTTTCGGTCTCGAACAGCAGTTCGCGCAGGGCACGACCTACGTGATGGCCGCACCGACAACCCTGATCGGCCTGTGGCATTACTACCGCCATGGCAGCGTCGATCGCCGCTACGCATTGGGGCTTGCAATTGCGGGCTGCGCTGCGAGTTATCTGGGCACGCTGCTGGCGCTTTATCTCGATGCGCAGCAATTGCGCCGCGTGTTTTCAATCTTTTTATTGTTGCTGGTCAGTTACATGGTGATTTCGGAGTTGCCGCGTTTTGCGCCGAAACCCAAACGCGCGTTGCTCGACATGCGCTGGTCGCCAGCGGTCGGCGCCTTCTGCGGCGCATTAACGGGTTTTTTCACCATCGGCGGCGCAATCTGCGCAACACCGCTGCTGACGCGTTTTTTCGGGCTTGTGCAGCAAAAGGCACAGGGGCTGGCCTTCGCCGCGATTGCGCCGGGTGCGCTGGCCAGCATGGCGACGTACGCCTATCACGACACCATCGACTGGAATCTCGGCATTCCTTTATGCCTGGGCGCGCTCACCACCATGCGCGCCGGCGTTGCGGTAGCGCACCGGCTGCCGGAGAAAAAACTGCGCATGTGGTTTTACCTGCCGCTGGCCGCCACCGCGATTGCCATGCTGGCGCGCTAACGCTTTAGCCGGAAGAAGCCGGCGGCTTGCGGCGCGACGCGTTTTCGCGCGTCAGCACGCCGCCGCCGCCCAGCATGGCCGCACTCACGCCGAACACTGCAAACATGCCGAACAGCGTGCCTATGGTGCCGAACACCACAGGCACAACAACGCGGGTCAGATTGTTGATAGTGACGCGCAGGCCCATCACTTCGCCGGAGCGCCCTTCCAGCGAATTGCTGAAGGTCAACGCCATGGTGATCGGCTGCCCGCAACCAAGGCCCAGTCCGATCACAAACGAAATCGCCGACAGCATCACGACACTCTCAAAAAACGGCATCAGCATATAACCGACAGCCGCGATGTAAAACGAATACGCCAGCAGCTTTTCCTCGCTCATGCGCCGCAGCAGCAACGGCATCACCAGGCGCACGACGAATGATGCCGCCGCGAACATGGCGACAACAACGCCGATAGCAGACGCCGACATGCCGATGGCGTGGCCGTAAATGGGCATGTAGACCTGATACAGCTCGATGCCCTCGACAGCAAGGCAGCCGGTGGCAAGAATGCGCCACAGCCCGGGGTCCTTCATCGAATGCAATACGCTGCCGGAATCGCCGTTGCTGCGTGTGCCCGCAGGCAGCGTGTCGCCCCAAAGCGCCAACATCCCTACCGGTATGATCGACAGAAAAGCCAGATACAAACAGGTCTGCGCGTAACCGACATGATCGATGCCGAAACCCACCAGCATCGGCCCGACGAATGAAGCAACCGACTGGGCGAGACCGAAGTTGCTGAAGTTCTGTGTCCTGTCCTCGGCCTTGCTGATCAACCCGATCAGGTTTTGCAGCGACACATTGTAAAGCGCAAATGAGAAACCCAGTATGCTCGCCGCCACAAACAGCGCGAACATGCCCGGATAAAAAAACGGCACCAGCATGGCGACACCGGTGCCCGCGGTACCAATAGTGAGCGGCCAGCGCGAACCGGAACGGTCGGCAAACATGCCGACCGGCCACGACATCACGCCGGGAAACAGCGCAAACAGCGCGGCCAGAAATCCAACCGTGATCGGCGAGGCGTCCAGACTCAGCGCATACAGCGCGAACAACACACGACCGGCGCGCAGCCCTGTCATGTTGCACAACGCCAGCGCAATGACTAAACGAATTGACATGTCTGCAATGGTCTGCACGGGCGCCGCACAGTGCCGGCCCCGTCAGGAAAATACGTTTGGTAAAGACGTATTGTAACCGCTGCCATCCCCCCGTCCGCGCCGCGATTAAACGGGCAGGGTTATGCGCGCGGCTATTTGCCGATAAACAAAAGCAGTATTTTGCTGAAGATCTGCGGCGAAACGATTTGCATCAACACCGCGCTGACGACCACGCAAATCACGCTTTGCACCAGAACGCCGCGTTTTAACGACGCGGCAACGGCAATTGACGCGGCGCCACCCCAGATCGGCAGTGCATAACAAAGCAGTGCCTCCAGCGCGGGGTTCAAGGTCTGCTCATTGATGGGCAGTACCCAGATGAAGATTTCCGGCACTGCTACTACGTAGTGCATGATGAGAACCGGCGCCAGCCACAACACTAGCAGCACCGGCGCAAATACACGCCAGCCGCGTTGCTTCAGCAAAATCGGGCCGGCAAGCGCTTCAAAGGCCAGCGGCAGCACGACGAGAAAGTAGTACCAGACTGCAAACGCTTTAGCCATATTCATCCCCCGATTTGTTTGCCGCTTGTAACTGCAGAGTGGCGTCTGAACGCGCCATGCATCATGCATACTACACCAACTCCTGCCCCCTAGTGCCTTGGTAGTAGGCCACCGGACGGATTCCGGCGACGACTGCTTGCGCCTACAGTGAACTTCGACGCGGGCGCACGCCCGCCACTAAGCGGGGTCTGCCATGGATATTACGGTTGCAATAATTCAAGGGGGCTGTATCGCCGGTTTGCTCTACGGCCTGTATCTTTGTATTACATACGGCGTCGATGCGGCAGAACTGTTCGATGCGCGCCTTACTCTGAAAGCCCGCCACTTCGACCGCGATCCGCTGATCACCGACGCGCTCGCGCCGGCACAAACAGCGCTCGCCGAACCGCCGCCGTCGCACTGAACAGCGGCGCCGGTCGATTGCTTGATCTGTGTCAACAGTTTGAGATCAAGAGACCGCGATACTGCGAACTGGCTGTGATGCCGCCCTTCGCAAAGGAGCACCATCATGAAACCGGTCACCGTAATTGCCGCAGCAACGGGCGCTCTGTTGTGCGTCATCGCCTTTTCCACGATTGCCGCCGACCCGTCACCGGGACAGCGTGAATTCAACGCGCGCTGCGCCATGTGCCACGGCGCCAGCGCCCGCGGCGACGGCTGGCTGGCCGAAAATTTGATCCGACGCCCGCCCTCGCTGCGCGAGTTGAAAAAGAAAAACGGCGGCGTCTTTCCGCGCGAGCAGATCGCGCGCACCGTCGACGGGCGCATCAGTATCAAAGCGCACGGCCCGAGCGAAATGCCGGCATGGGGAACGGTTTATAAAACCGAAATCGAAACTGCGGCAGGCAGCCGTCGCGGCGTGCGCGAAGAAGATGAAATCAATATCAGCTACCGCATTCAGGTGCTGATCGAATACCTGGCGACCCAGCAGGACTAGCGCAGCCCTATTTCACTTCAGAAGTCAGCCGTTCGGGAAATTTTTTGAAGAATTCGTCATCAACCTCTTTGCGCGTCCAGCCCGGACGCGTATCCCATGAGGCGCCGCGCGAGGCCATCGCCGTACCGTAACGAACGCGAAACAACAGGGTGCGCTGCGGGCCGTTGATGTATTCGTGCACGTCGCCGGCCGGATGCACGACAAAGCCGCCGGGAACGATATCGACGGTGCGTTCGGGTGTGCGCATTTTGCCGCCGCCCTCAAAGCAGAAATAAATTTCAGTCGCATCGGGGTGGCAATGAAAGGCGCAGATCTGCCCCGGCTCCCAGCAGGCGACGGTGACATCGCCACCGGCGAATTTGCCGAGAACTTTTTCGATATGCCGCTCGGCACTCCACTCCTGCTCTTTTTTCAGATCGAAAACGTGCACGCTTTCCTCCGCAAATTGAGACGGCATCCGTGCGGCAGCAACCGCCGGGCGCCCTGTGATTGATTAGTTGGACCCGCGCCAGTTTATCACCAGCCCGGCCCGCTTCAGGAACCCAGGTTGGTAACCTGCACGCGGCGATTGACCGCACTCTCCGGATTGGCCGGATCAAGCAGCCGGCTGCGGCCAAAGCCCTCGACGACCAGACGCCCCATCGCGATGCCGTGCTGGCGCTGCAGATAATCGGCAACCGCACGCGCGCGCTGGCGCGACAGATTCAGATTGTAGGCGTCGCCGCCGCGCGCATCGGTGTGCCCGGCGACACTGAAGCGGGAATCGCGCAACACCGCATCCGACAATGCCTGGCCGAGATTATCGAGCACGATGCGCGCATCCGGCGTGAGTCTGGCCGAGGCGTATTCGAAATTGACCGCGAGATCGATGCTGGCACTGGATACCGGTTCGGCGCGCCGGCGGCTGCCTTCAACCTGCACGGCGTTGTTGCGCAGATCATCTGGCGTGATCTGCGGCTGCGTCAGCCTGCGAATAATTTCCTCGACCGACGGCATGCGCGAGTCCTGAGCCATCACGGCAGTCACCGCGAGCATTCCACTCGCCAGCCCGATTGCGGCAAAACAAAATCTCAACCGCAGTAATTTTTTTTCCGTCTTCATGCATCCTCCGCCGCGCCCATTACCGCCATCCGGTTTTCGACTATTTCGCCTGTGTTCTGATCGGCAGCGCAAGCGCCGACACCAGCCGCTGCCCGCCGCCGCCCTTGGGTTGCAGCAAAAATGTTTTTCTGAACGAGGTCAGGTAATCGCGATCGGTCGAAGTATCCGGCAAGCCGTCCTGAAACAGCGGGCTTGCCGAAGCGACCACCACGATGATCTCGTCGCCGAACGGCGCTCCGATACGATAGACCGGCTCGCCACCGGCGCCGCCGCCGAGCGTCACTTTCGAATTCGGCGGAAATGCCTTGGGAAAACGCCCTTGCGGCCAGTACAGATTCGCCGCATCGCCGCTCGCCTGCAGATAGGTGACATACAGATAACTCGGGTACGACGGTGTCACTACCTCAATCGACAACGAATCGCCGGCGGCGAATCCACGCGCCGACGCGCCACGCAACCCGACGGCAAGACCGCGCCGCGCTTTCAGCACGTCGGCAAAATTCAGATACACCTCGCACTGCGGCCACGGATAGAGCGATACATTCGCGTCAACTTTGCGCACGCCGGACAAGGCCGCCAGATCGGTTTGCAGTTTGGCTAAATCATTGGCGCCGCCGAGAAAGCCGCGCAACCGCACGATGCGATCAGCGCCGATTTTGCCGTCGAGACGTGCACACGACACCTCGCCCAAACGAGCATCGATCTGCGTTTGCACTGTCGCCACCGGCAGCACCACCACCGGCTTCGGCGGTTGCGGTGCGGGCGGCGCAGGTGGCGCAGGCGGCGCAACAACCACCGGTGCGGGTGGCTGCGGCTTTACCACCGGCGCAGGCGCAGGCTTCGGTACAGGGGGCGCGACTACAACCGGTGCAGGCGACGGCTTCACCACCGGTTCCGGCACCGGTTTCGGCGGCGGAATCACCACCGGTTGCGGTGCAGGTGCAGGCGCAGGTTTGGGTGCGACCACCACAACGGGCGGCGCAGGTTGCGGCGCCGGCGCAACGTAGTCGGGTACGTCCATCACGAACATGCGATCGCTGAATTGCCTGACGGCGCGATACGACACCCAGCCGAAGCCGCGCTCACCCCATTCAGTGCCCCAGGAATTCATCACCTTGAAAGCCTGGCGCCGTTCGCTGTAGCCTACCAGCACCATCGCATGCCCGCCGCTGCGTGGCGAGCTGACGTCGTCGTAAATCTGCGGCCCGCTCAGATTTTCAAAACTCTCCGACACGTCCATACCGAAGACCACCGGGTTGCCGCGCGCGAGCTGGCCCTTGGCATCGTCAAGCCGCGTGTTGTCTACCGTGCTGAAACCACTAATGCGGAACTCCGAACCGGTGCGTTCAAGTTCGGAACTGACTGGACGCGTGCAATCGTTCTCGACATACGGATATTGCGACAGCGTCGGCGCGCCTGCGGTCTTCAGCAATTCGAGTGCATCCGAAATCGCCGTACCGGTATCGCAGGCGCCGCGGAACTCGTGCAAGCGGTTATAAATATAGGCGGGGCTGATGATCTGGCCTGGCGAGGAAAAATTCCAGTTGCGGCGCTTGCCTTCGTAATAGCTGCGCATCGCATAACCGGTCGCCCACGCCGTGCATGAACTCTGCTGGCCCTGATCGCCGGGCGTCGGAAACTTACCTGAGAGATCGACTTCTTCAGGCAGGTAATCGCGGAACTTCAGCATCAACGGAAAGGACCTGACCATATGCACAGGCTCTCGCACCCAGCCTTTGGCACGCTTCACCTGCGCCTGCGCATCTGCGCACAGCAGTAGCGCGCCCAGCACGGCCGGCGCGAACGCCGTCCATTTGAATTCGCGAGCCATTGACCCCTCCTGCAATGCCGCCAACTCCGCACTCATGGCATGTGGTTGCTGCCCCTATCGACAACCACCGTCCGTTTTTATTTTTTTACCGGCAGGCCCTCACCGGCACAGCCGTACACAACCCATCATATCGAACTTTGAACGCGGCGTGCTGCGGCGCAGGGTTCAACTTAAAGAAATGACGGCGACAGCACAATCTCGCTGGTGCGCTCGAGATCGCTCGCCCCCATCTCGGCGATGATGCGGCGCGCCGAAGCGTGAATATTGTTGCGGTGACGGGCGAATATATCCATGCAATTGGATACGTTGTTGTGCGGGCTGCCGAGTATGGTGAAGTGCTCTTCGAGCGTCTTGCGTGCGATCAGGCAGCGCAACTGGCGGCCATCGATATCAGCGTGGAACACTACGCGTTCCTGTTTTTCTTCGTAGCGTTCTTTTTCATCAAAACTGACTTTCGACATGCCTGCTCCCAATGGTGAATCGCGTCTGGACTCTACGCGCATGCACCAGGCAAGTCCGAAGTATTTTCGTCAATCGCCCGCGATATAACGGGCAACGCAAGCACGGATGTTGAATGCTGTGTTCGACAGCGCACAGACCGTCAATGCCGCGCGCGCTACAAATAACACTATTCCAAACAAGGAGGAGTAACCCATGAACATTACGCTCAGCATCGGCCCGCTGGTCTCATTGATCGCAGGCATACTGATTCTGGTGGTGCCGCGACTGCTCAACTACATTGTCGCGTTCTACCTGATCATCATCGGTGTGCTCGGACTGTCCGGCGCGGGCAATCTTCACTTCTAATTGACGGCGCCGGAAGTCGCGCTTCGCTCAGCTGCCGAAGAATCCCGCGAGTTCCTTGTAGACCTCGTCGGGCACCTGCTCTGCGGGGTAATGCCCGCAGGCCAGCGAACGAATCGTCACAATATTCGACGCGTACTGCGGCCAAGCCTCGCGCGGCGAGAAGTGTTTTTCCGTGTGGCTTAATTCACCCCAATAGACGGCGACCGGGCAGGCAATCTTGCGTCCCGCCTCGAAATCGGCAGTATCCATCGCCATATCGATGCTGACTGCGGCGCGATAGTCTTCACACACGGCATGGATGTTCGCCGCCGTGCAACAGCGTGCGTATTCGGCGAGCGTCTCTTTCGTGAAGCCGCCTTTGCCGATGCCAAGTTTCGTAAGCTTGTTGAGGATGTAGAAATCCTCCTTGCCCTCGATTAATTTCTCCGGAATATCATAAGCCTGTGCCATGAAGAACCAGTGCGACGAATTCAGCGCCCATTGATAGGTCGCATGCGTCAGCATGTGGTGGGTCGGCAGAATGTCGAAGCTGGCGAATTTCTGAATGCGGTCGGGATGATCGAGCGCCATGCGAAACGCCGTGCGCGCACCGCGGTCGTGCCCTGCCACCATGAACTGCTTGAAGCCGAGCGCCTCCATGACGTCGATCTGATCCTGCCCCATGCGGCGGAACGAGTAATTGCTGTGATCGTCCCTGCCGCGCGGCTTGCCGCTGTCGCCGTAACCGCGCAAATCGGTCGCCACCACCGTGAATTTCTCCGCCAGCCGCGGCGCCACCAGATGCCAGTGCACATGCGTCAGCGGATTGCCGTGCAGCAGCAATACGGGCGGCCCTTTGCCGCCGACAACACCAGTGATTTTTACCTCGGGATCGGAGGTCTGAATGTCGAACTTTTTGAATCCTTCGTACACGATCTTCCTCGCATCTGAATAGCCGGCCCCGATAATACAATCGTACCGTCGCTGGAAACAATCAGTTCCCGGCGAATTTCATCAGATCTGCGTTTACTGGCCGGCGTCGAATTTGATGCCGATGCCGTGCAGGGCATCGAGCGTTTTCTGGCCGTAGGTTTTGGCGATGTCGTCCTTCAGTTCCGGCACGAAGGCAATGCGGTCGCTCTGCTCTTCGGTCTGAATCTGTATCATCACCAACAGCCGTCCGGTCTCGTTCGAAATGTTCTTGAAGCCGCGCACCACGCCGGGCGGCACCGAACAAAAATCATGCGGCCCCAGGGTGAGGCTGTTCTCGCCCTTGTCGCCCCAGAGGATGTCGAACTTGCCGCTCAGACAGAAAAAATTCTCGATAGTCTCTTCGTGCATATGCAGCGCCGCACCATCGCCCGGCGGCGATTCGGTGATCGTCAATGACAATCCCGGAGCACCCTTGATCGGCGCCATCGCACTGCGCCCGCTGTAGCCCTCGGGCACCATCAGCGGATAAACACGCCGCGCGGCGATTTTTTCCAGCACCGCGGATGGAATGCCGTTGATCTCCTGCTGCGCCTGATAGGACTTCAGATCCTTGAACTTCGCCGAACGGCGCGTCATTTCCTCGACGCTCACTTTGCGCGACAACATGCCTGCCTCCTCGTTATATTCGTTAGGGGCAAAACTATTCGGTGCGCATACAGCCTTCGATAAACGTCGCCTCATGTACGGCGGGCGCATTCGGTTCATCAAAGACGTGTTGCGCATGCGCAGTCAGCAACTTCTCATCAGCCTCGTCGCGCGCAAACCAGCGCATATCAATAGCGTAGCCGCGTATCATCATCAGATCCTCGGCGATTTTCTGCATGAAAGCTTCGCGCAGCATGCCGCCGTCACGGGAAAGCGCCGCGTTGCGGATAAATTCGCCGCCTTCACGGCATTCCTGCGGGGAGTGTTTGTCGGCACGGACGGGGCCGGCGGATATCGCCACGATGACGACCAGAAGTGCTACGGCGGCATGACAAGAAAATTTTTTCATGGCGATTGGACGTATTTTCGTTAAACAGCCGTCATCGATAGGGCATGCTAAGGTATTTATTCGGGGTTTTGCAAATCAGTTTCCTGACTATTTGGAACCGAAGCCAGGGCCATTGCAATTTTTAAACGGCAGGTTTTACACCGGCCAGCGATGCCGATTAGTCTGCCCCGGGAGATTGTTCACATCCGGCCTTGCGGCGATCGGCGCATCCTGCACATCAAATAAAAAAGCCACCTCAAAGGTGGCTTTTCTATTTTGGCGTCCCCAGGGGGATTCGAACCCCCGTACTCACCGTGAAAGGGTGATGTCCTAGGCCTCTAGACGATGGGGACCGTGAGACGAAACTGCTGAAGGCACAACTTGAAACTGGTGGAGGTAAGCGGGATCGAACCGCTGACCTCTTGCATGCCATGCAAGCGCTCTCC